>CAYUOD010000238.1:0-4784 GCA_964446225.1 uncultured Acidimicrobiales bacterium
AGTCCCGTCTTTAGTCTTGGCAGATGATTGACGAGTTGCTCGCTGAGCTCTCCGTGGCAGAAAAGTGTTCGCTGCTTGCGGGCATCGACACCTGGCACCTCCCTTCGGTTGAGCGTGTTGGAATCGGCAGTCTACGCATGACCGACGGACCCAACGGAGCGCGCGGGCAGTTGTTCGCTGGCGGTCCGCGCGCGGTCTGTTACCCGGCCGGGTCAGCATTGGGAGCCAGCTTTGATCCTGAGCTGGTGGAGGAGCTGGCGGGTTCGCTTGCTCGGGAGACTTTGCGCCGAGGGGCGCAGATGCTCCTCGGGCCTACGGTGAACCTGCAGCGCGTGCCCCTCGCCGGACGCAATTTTGAGTGTTACTCAGAAGATCCGTTGCTTACCTCGCGCCTCGTGGCAGCCTCAGTGAGGGGGCTGCAAGGCCAGGGTGTGGCTGCCTGTGTCAAACACTTCGTGTGTAATGACCAGGAGACGAATCGTATGACGGTCTCAGCTGAGGTCTCTGACGCTGCTCTTCATGAGGTGTATCTGCGGCCATTCGAGGCAGGGGTCGCCGCGGGTGCCTGGTCGATCATGTCCTCTTACAACGCTGTGAACGGAGTTCCTGCTGCGCAATCTAACTTGCTGCAGGACGTACTGCGCGAGCAGTGGGGCTTCGACGGAGTGGTGGTGAGTGATTGGCATGCCCTGAAAGAGACCGTGGCTCCGTTGTTGGCGGGTACAGATATTGAGATGCCGGGACCAGGCCTGACTCGGGGGCCAGCGCTGGTCGCGGCGGTGAAGTCGGGTGAGGTTAGCCATGAGCAGCTTGACGTGAACGTGCGCCGGGTTCTGGTGTTGCTGCAGCGCACGGGGCGCCTTGGCCATCCTGGGCCTCTTGGAGACGAAGTCTCTGAGGATGATCCAGCTGATCGGTCTCTTATACGTCGGGCTATTGCCAGCTCGACAGTCCTCATGCGTAACGAGGGTATTCTGCCGCTTTTGGATGCCGTTTCCCGTCTTGCGGTGATTGGCCCGAATGCTGATCCCGGGGCGATTCAGGGTGGTGGATCAGCGAAGGTCGAGCCGCATGCCTGGGTGACTCCTCTTGCTGGTCTAGCGGCGCTTGGTTCCGAGGTTCGTCATTGCCTCGGCGCCGATACAGCCCGCTTTGCTCCGCTGGTTGGAAAGACACGTTGCAGGACACCCAGTGGTGAGCCTGGTGTGCTTGGCGAGCTCCTGGACGAGCAGGGACAGGTGCTGAAACAGCGACTGCAAGAGGAATTTGAGGCCACCTACAACGGACCGGGCATTGCAGCCGGCTACAGCCGTGGACGTTGGACCACGATCTACACAGCAGAGCGAGACGGCATCCACCGCTTCGGGTTTATCGCCGCTGGCCCGGCTCAGTTCTTTGTCGACGGCGGTTGCGAACTTGTAGTGTCAGCCGACCATGAAGCGGGTGCCTGGCTGCTCGGCAGTGGTTGCCCGGAGATGACCTTGGATCTCGCGCTCGTTGCTGGCGAAGACTATGAGCTGCGCGTCGACTTTGACCGCGACGAGCGGGCCCTCGGGGGTATTCGGCTAGGCGTTCATGAACCCAGCGATATCTCGCTGTTGGACGAAGCTGTTGAGCTTGCGCAGTGGAGCCAGGTCTCGGTGTTGGTCGTTGGGATGTCCCCTGAGTGGGAGACAGAGGGCAAGGACCGCGTCACCATGAGCCTGCCGGGGAAACAGGTTGAACTCATCAACGCAGTGGCTGCGGTGTGTGAGCAGACGATTGTCGTACTCAATGTTGGCGCTCCGGTGGATGTCTCGTGGCTGGAGTCTGTTGGCGCGGTGCTCTGCGTGTGGTATCCAGGTCAGGAGTTTGGCGCGGCGTTGGCTGACGTCTTGTCAGGCTTGGTCTGTCCTGGCGGTCGTCTCGCACAGACCTGGCCGCAGCAGGTTGACGAGCACCCGGCAATGGCAGGCTTTCCCGGCACTGTTGAGGCGGTGGAGTATCACGAAGGAACGGCCATTGGCTACCGGAGTTTTGAGGCGGCGCACGTACGCCCGGCGCTGCCGTTCGGGTTTGGTCTGAGCTACGGCTCGCCGACGTTTGAGGATGTCGAGTGGAGCCTTCAGGATGCTCAGATCAGCGCACTCGTGAGCTCTCATAACCATGCGGACAAGAGCGCAGTCGAGGTGTGGCAGCTCTACCTCCGTGAGCAGCGAGCGGACGGTTCCTGGCTGCCTAAAGAGCTCATCGATTTTTTCAAGGTCTCATACCTGGGTGGCCAGACTTCCACCGTGAAGCTCACAGTTCGCCCCGAGTCGTTGCGTGTATGGGAGCAATCCTGGGTTCCCCGGCGGGGCGCCATGGAGTTGGTTGTTGGGCGCAATGCCAACGACGAACTGGCCAGCCTTGTCCTGCCGGAAGGTTTCGTGTTCGTCAGCAACTGAGACGTCGTTCGACTGGTATGTAGCACCCCCGTCTCAGAATGTATGTGACTTCCCCCTGACAATGGGAGAAGTCCATGCAGATATTTTGTCCTCCTGCGCAGTTCACCACACCGGTGAGATGTGTGGCCGATGTCGCCAGGTTGACCTGGGGGCTTGGCGAGTCCGCGAGTGCGGACGAGGTTGCCGCTGTTCATCTGGGTCAGCGCGAAGCGTTGTTGAACGTCGTCATTTATGACTGTCACGCACCGCGCCACCGTCCTGACCGTTGGCAGATAGTGACCCAGGCCCTGGGGTCGTCGGCTGTCTCGTTCTGGCTCGTGGGGCTTGGCGATGGATCTGCGCTGGCCCGTCCTGTGCATCGCGAATGGTGTGACCTGTTGCGCGTTGAGGCCCAGGGAACGCGCTTCGAGGGGTGGCTGCAGCTTGGCCGCGACCGCAACGAGGTTCCGGGGCTGTAAGGCTGAGGCGATGAGTGATCTCCCGCGTCCGGTGCAGAATCGCATTCAACGTCTGCTGGGAGACGAAGAGCCCATTGTCGCGGGACTCGTAACCTCGATGTTCTACACCCCTTTGGTGGTGACGCTCGGCTCGGTCATGGCGCTCACCGTTGGTGTTATTTCTGGGCTGGGGATGGTTCGCACGGGGCTGTTGTGGGTCCCGCTGCTCACGCTGGTCGTCACGCTCTACCCGCATGTCACTTCAGGCAGTCAGCCTCCGGTGAAGGCTTTTCCTGGCGGCTCGCTGCTCTTGGTGATCACTGAGCAGCGACTGCTGATGTACCGCTATGGTGTCCTTCGAATCGGCAACTCGCCGGTGTTCGACGCACCCAGAGATGGGTCCGTTCATGTCGCCGCAAGCGACATCCTCGGCCCCGGGGCCGGACTTCTCATCACGGTGCCTGACGGCGAATTGAGGCTGTCGGTATGGCGAGTCAAGCATGTGGTTGCCTATGTCCCTGAGGCCAACCGGGTAGTTGGCTAGCCCGCTACTTCGAGGAGCAGCGCGTCGCCCTGTCCACCGCCGCCGCAAAGCGCGGCGGCTCCAAGTCCACCGCCGCGTCGCCGTAACTCGTGGGCGAGTGTCAAGGCGAGGCGACTCCCCGACATGCCAATGGGGTGTCCAAGGGCAATCGCGCCTCCGTTGACGTTGACGACATCGGACGCGATATTGAGATCGTCCATCGAGGCGGCAGCCACCGCGGCGAATGCCTCGTTGAGCTCGTACAACTTGATCTCGCTCAGTTCGCGGCCCGCGTTGGACAGCGCCTTCACTACGGCACTTGAGGGCTGGGTGAGCAGCGAGGCCGAATCAGGTCCGGCGACCATGCCGTACCCGATAATCGTCGCGAGCCCCGAGATTGACAGCTCCGCTGCCTTGGCTTGCGACATCACGATGATCGCCGAACCGCCATCTGAGATTTGGGACGCGTTGCCAGCGGTGATGTTGCCGGACTTGTCGAAGGCCGGGCGCAGCTTCGCGAGCGATTCTGTAGTCGTTGATGCACGCACTCCCTCGTCCGCATCGACAATGACTGGATCGCCGCGGCGCTGTGGCACCTCGACTGGCGTGATCTCCTCAGCAAAGAGTCCGCCGGCCTGGGCCTTGGCTGCCCGCTCGTGGCTGGCGAGAGCGATTTCGTCCTGTCGGGCCCGGTCGATGTCCACAGAAGCGGTGTACTTTTCGGTACCCATACCCATGTGGCACGCGTCGAAGGCACACCAGAGTCCATCGTGCACAAGCGAGTCCACGACCTCGTTGTTGCCCAAGCGGTACCCGCCGCGGGCTTGGGGAAGCAGGTAGGGGGCGTTGCTCATTGATTCCATGCCACCGGCCACGACGATGTCGGCCTCACCCGACTGGATCATGAGGTCAGCCATATGCAGTGCGTTGAGTCCCGAGAGGCAGACTTTGTTGATCGTGATTGCGGGCACATTCATCGGGATGCCAGCCGCGACCGCGGCCTGGCGGGCGGTGATCTGTCCTGTGCCAGCCTGCAACACCTGGCCCATGATGACGTAGTCCACCTGATCGCCGCTGATTCCGGCGTTGGCGAGAGCGGCCTTGATCGCATGGCCACCAAGTGCAGACCCACTGAGCGAACTGAGCCCTCCTGAGAGCTTTCCGATTGGTGTGCGAGCGCCGCTCGCGAGCAGGCTTCCGGGCATGGCGGGTCCTTAGTTGGTGGTGTCGACAGTGTATGAAGCCATTGTGCGCTTCACCAAGCTCTGAATCATTATGCTCCGCCGATTTGTCATCACACCCACCTGGTTGCCTACGGTGATACATGGAAGAAATCCTGGCTGCCATTGAGTCCAATGCATCAAGCGAAGAGTTTGCTGCGCTTGAAATCCCTGAGAG
>CAYUOD010000239.1:0-4782 GCA_964446225.1 uncultured Acidimicrobiales bacterium
AAAGCGCTATGAGAAGCCACAGCTCGGCGCGTCTTGGTTTCACTGCCTACTCCGTGTTGATGGAGTATTCCGCCACGAGATCTTCTGCTTCAGACACACTGCCGACGCTGATGGTGTCGTCAACCGCCGCGACCACGTCCTCTGGGAGCTGCTGACGGTAGATGCCGGTGTGCGACTCGATCGTAGGATCGAGCCACAGCAGACCGTCTGGGCGCCCCTGGTAGATCACAACTTCGTCGCCGCTGAAGCCGATGTAGGTACCCTGGCGGGCCCACATGCCGAGCGCGGCGACAAGCAACACGATTGCGAGCAGTATTGCACCGGTGATTGCAGCAAAGCGCCAGGTCAGCGGCTTCTGAAGCACTGACTCCGGTTGCTCCTCCGCGCGGCGTTCGGTTGCGGGATGTGCCTCTACCTCGGTCGTATCCTGGGGTGGTGTCTCGATGTCGGGAGACGGTGTCGCCAGCGGAGCCGCTGCGCCCTTTGCCGGTATCGGGCGGGTCACGCTCATCGGCATGGTTGGCTCGCCAGCGGTTGGCGGCATGGCATTTTTTATGGAGGCGGTCTCGAGCGCTGCCCCAACCATGATCTCGCCTGTGACGAGTCCCTCGGTGAGGGGCTGATCGGCATCTGCTTGAACGTCAAGCACGATCACGGAAATGTTGTCGCGCCCACCGTGTTTGTTTGCAGCCGAGATGAGCGCACGCGCCGCGTCTTCGGGATTGTCATTATCTCGTAGGAGGTTGGCGATCTGCTCGTCGTTGATCTCGCCGAAGAGTCCGTCGCTGCAGAGCAGAAACCGGTCGCCCTCATCGAGTTCTAAGCCCCAGGAGTCGACTTCCACCTCAGCAGCAATGCCGACTGATCGTGTCACCATGTTGCGGTAAGGGTGGGTGGCCGCCTCTTCGCTGGTGAGAGCTCCACTGCGCACGAGTTCGGCGACGTAGCTGTGATCGATCGTGAGTTGGGTGAACTCGTCGGCTTGGAGGCGGTAGGCGCGTGAGTCACCAACATTGACCAGTACCGCAGAGGGAGGCTTGCTCTCGACGAGTGCCATCGCACACACGGTGGTCCCCATGCCTTCCAGATCTGGGCGCTGAGATGCGGTCTCATAGATTTCGCGATTCGCCATTTCAAGGCGCTCGGAGAGATCGTCAGCGTTTTCGAAGGAACCCTCGGCCATGACCTCGACCGCGATACGTGAGGCCGTTTCGCCCGCCTGGTGGCCGCCCATGCCGTCGGCGACGACAAACAAGCCGTTGGCAGCATGGACCGAGTCCTGATTCATGGCGCGAACACGGCCAGCGTGTGTGGCTGCTCCCCATTGGAACGTCGTCATGTTCGTTCCTCTGCTGGCACAGCGACTGAAGTCATTTCGAACGTGATGGCTCCGATGCGGAATGTGTCGCCCATCTTAAGTGATGTGGGCTTTTCGATCCTCTTGGACGATCCAGACTTTCCGGATCGGAACGTACCGTTTGTGGAGCCGAGATCCTCAAGGGTGTAGCTGCCTTCGTGCAGCGTGATACACGCATGAAACTGCGACACGAAATCATCGACCAACACGATACCTGCGCTGTCAGCGCGGCCGATGGTCGTCTTGTCGGAGAGCTCGTAGGTGAGTCCTCTCAGTTCGGGCGGATCAGCAATGGTGAGTTCAAGTGTCGGAGCGAGAACGTTTTGCTGTTGGATGTGCTGAGCTGGCTTCATGGCGCGAGGAGCAACGGCGACGCGGGGTGTTTGGGCCTTGAGTTGTGAGCGGGTGATCCAGAGCACGCGCAGGAAGAAGAGATAGAGCAGTGTGAGAAAGCCGATGCTGAGGATGCGCAGTAGTGGCTCGGACATCGTCAGGAGATCTCGAAGCGGATGCTGTGCAGGCCAATGGTGATGATGTCGCCATCGGCGAGTCGCTGTTCACTGATGGCACGACCGTTGACGCGGGTGCCGTTCATCGAGTCAAGATCACTGATGACCCAGCCGCCCTCGACGTTGCGGAGTTCGGCATGCTTTCGGCTCACGTTTGGGTCACTGAGCTGCACAGTGCATTCCGCGAGGCGGCCAAGTGTGGCTGTTGGTGTCTCCAGGGGAATGCGAGGCTCGTCGTCAACGACGAGGCTGCCTGCTCCCTGTACTCCATCGGCTTCGGCAAGGGTGGCGACGATCTCGAAGTCGCCCTCGCGGATGTCTGCGCGGCCGCTGACCTCCACCGTTACCGGTCCGAGGAACCGGTAGCTCTCGGAGCGGGCATGGTCTCTTGCTGTTTCAGCCAGGTCGCGTTCGAGCGAGGTCTTGACGCCGGTGAGGCGATTGAAGTCTGAGGCTGAAATCGAGACAAGGAAGTGGTTGGGCGCGATCTGGGCTCCGGATACTCCCAGGGTACGTTTGTCGTCCATCTCGCGGACGAGTCTGCGTCCAAGTTGTACGGGGCGTAGGCCGCTTCGGAACGCGCGACTGAAGGCGCCTTCGACCAGCCGTTCAAGACGGCGCTCGAATCCCTTCAAGCCCATATTGTGAAGCACTCCCGTAGCAGGTGGTGATTACTCAAGTTTCGGACCCCGCCGGGGCTCCTGCGTCTTGAATCCTACTCGCGGGCGCAATCTCGGTGCATGCGTTCGGATCTCGGTGCATACCGCGCTACCATCGACTGCTTCAGAGATGCATTGTTTCTCTCCACTCGGGCGAGTGGCGGAATTGGCAGACGCGCAGGCTTCAGGTGCCTGTGTCCTTCGGGACGTGGGGGTTCAAGTCCCCCTTCGCCCACTCACATGATGTCTTCACGAGTTGCGGATCCCTGGGTTATTCGCACAGGTGTGCTGTTTGTGGCTGCCGTCGTGGTTGTGGGTCTGATCTGGGCTACTGATGAGGTCGCGGACGCGCCAACTGTTGCCACCCGCTTGGAAACACCCGCGAACCTGGCTGCGAGTCGGGTCGCCACTGGTCTGCAGAATCCTCGGGGGCTTGCGGTGTTCCCTGATGGTCGACTGCTTGTTGTTGAAGCGGGTAACGGCATCGAAACCGACGATGTTTCGCTGGAGACGGGTCGGGTCAGCATCTTCGACGACCTCAATCAGGACGGCGACTATGACGATCCAGGTGAGATATCGCCACTGTTCTCACAGATTCCCAGCTACAACACTTTGACGGCGTTCGGTACGGGCAACGACGAGGTCGGTGGCGCGGGCGATGTCGTGCTGCTGGACGATGGTCGGTTCTTTTTTACGCGCGATGATCCCTCGGTCGGCTACGCGGCGGACGGCAGCCCACGAGGTATCAATGTGGTGGAAGTCGGTGCGGACTTCGTAATGCAGGGCAATCTTGTTGTTCGTAATGCGACGCTCAATGCGCTGACGTTTGATCCGTCCGCGGAGCTCTTTTACGTGGTCGAAAGTGGCGCGAACCGGGTCATCACTGTGACGATGGACGGCACAGCCACTGCGCTCGCGGATTTTGCCGAGCTTGAGCAGGGGCAGCAGGCGGTGCCAGCGGGCATTGCATTGGATCCGACGACCGGTGACATCCTGGTGGCCCTGTTCTCCGGGCAGCTCGGCGACTACTTCGGAGGTCTGCTGACGTTTATGCCGGGTTCCTCGAAGATTGTGCGCATCGACACAGATTCGGGTGAACAACAGGACGCGATCACGGGCCTGACAACAGGCGTGGACGTCGCCGTGGACGAGGCCGGAAACATCTTCGTGGTCGAGCTCACCAGCAGGTGGCCCGCCTCTCGCATGCCGCGCGACTTTGATCTGTTCGACCCTGCCGCTCCACCTGACCCGGGTGGTTATCAGCGCTTCTCGGGCAGTGTGACAATGTATCCAGCTGACGGCAGTACTCCGGTTCGACTTGTCGATGGTCTCGACTCGCCAACGAACATCACCTATGCCAACGGCGAGTTGTACGTGTCGCTGGGACAGGGCACTCCGGGGCGCACGGTCATTGGTCCGGACGGGGCAACGCAAATTGTCGGCGAGATCTACCGGCTCACGGACTTCCTGCCCTAGCAGCCGTGCAAAATCCGAACTGCCGTCGATGGGTAGCGTTTTTCAGCACCCAGTTACGCCACTTTGGATTCGGGCCAAATACTCGCCGTCGTATTGACGCGGCTCTTACTCAATACCTACGGTGATTCCGACTCAAACCGGGGGCAGATCGTCGTGCAACAGCTGAGACCGAAACTCGAACAGTGACCCAGCTCGCTTATAGCCGCGCAGAACTTTTTACCGAACACGACTACGCGGAGTTGCAGATCGTCGACGGGCGTCGGTTACATGGCGGATTTCTCGCCGACGGCAATTACCGGCCTCCTCGGTCGCTGGGAAGAGTCGCAGCTCTTGAGGCATGGACCTCTGCGCTGCGCAGTCGGGGTGGGAATCTACTCGACGCAGACTCATCGCTGCTTGTTGGCGTGGTGATGCCAAACGTTGAACAGCATCGACTGCTGCTTCGGGAGGGCCTCGGCCGCACGTTCTGGAACATGCTGACGATCACCGGAAAAATCGAGGCCCGGGGCCGACTGCTCGCCGAGATTGACTTTCCCGAACTCCAGGGGGTGGTCGTTGAAGACATCTCCGGGATGGCGATTGGCCATCTCAACAAAGGCCTGCTGGTTGCCCACGGGTTCGACGAAGGGGGGACGCCAGCTGAGGGCATCGGCGGACACGATGAGATGTGGTTCATCGCGCGGGACCTGGCCTTTGGAGCAGACGCTTTCGAGGACATCGCCCCACCCGAGAACATCGGCAGGCCACACACCGGCGAACGGGCCTTGCCTGAGATCACGCC
>CAYUOD010000240.1:0-4777 GCA_964446225.1 uncultured Acidimicrobiales bacterium
GTGCGGCCGGTCTTGAACGTGAGATCTGGCAGGCGTTTGCGGTGCTCGCCGATATCCGTTCGGTGGGTGTGATGGGTGACGAGCGCACCTATGGACACCCCATCATTATCCGGGCCGTTACCTCTCAGGACGCTATGACCGCGGACTGGGCAAGGCTGCCTGACACGCTCTTGGAGGCGATGTCATCACGGATTATTAACGAGGTAGCCGGGGTTAATCGTGTGGTGTACGACATTACGTCGAAGCCCCCAGGAACAATCGAATGGGAGTAGGCAGCGACTAGGGTTCTGTAGAACTCGGCAGGACAGATCCGTGGATGACTTGGACAGGCTCGCAAGGGAGTATCTGGATAACTGCTATCCAGTTGACTTTGGTGAGCATCAACCGGGTGACCATCGGGCAGTGGCTCAGGGTCTGTTACCCGAGGGTATGGAGCAGCAAAAGGCAGTTCGCCTGAATGTTCTCCGTCGACTGGCTCGTTGCGAGACACAGACCCATGCTGAGGCTGCGGCTTGCAGGCAACTCCAGGAGTGGGTGGCTGCAGACCACGAACTGATGGAGTCGGGCGAGAAGTATCGCCAGTTCCACGAGGTGGAGGGGCCGTTCTACCGTCAGTCTCTTGCGATTCGCGTTGCGCTCGAGGAGTCCAAAATCTCTTGGGAAGCAGTTGCAGGTTCCTTCGACACAATGGCAGCGACCGCTGCCAATTTCGCACGGAGCCTCGATGAGGGCATCTCGAAGAAGGCACTGGCAGGCCGGGAGGAGGCCGAGGCGCTCCTGAGTCAACTGGACGCCATTGGAGATCGGTCCAGCGGAAATCTCATAGAGCACTATCTCGCTACAGCCTCCATCCCGGATGCTGTAGACGTGTTGGTGAGGGGCTCGGCTGAGAGATTTCGTGAGTCGCTACATCAGCTCGCGGATCACGTTCGACGAAAGTACCTGCCGCATGTTGTGGATGCGCACGGAATTGGACCCGAGCGCTACGGGCTCTGGGCCACGAAGCTGCTTGGTCCCGGTAGTGATCTGAGCGAGTTGTACGACTACTCCTGGGCGAACTTCAACGATCTGCGTGCACAGATGGAAGCGCTCGCTCAGCTTATTGATCCGGGTTCCCGGGTTGCAGATGTGATGTGGCGCCTCGACTCCTCTCCGGAGAATCAGGCGCGGACCGCGCAGGGCGTCCGGGATTGGGCGCTGGGAGTGTACGCACACGAAGCCGACGCGGTGGATGGTCGAATCGTTCACGTGTCGCAAAAGGTCAGAGACTTTCGCATTGTCGTGAGCCATGAGCAGAGTTCTGAACGAGTTGCCGTCATCGAACCTTCGAAGTCAGGCGATCGTGCTGGCATTGCTCTCATTCGCCCGAACGCCGAGATTCAGATCCCCACATGGACGCTCTACGGCGCGATCCACGCCTCGATGGTTCCCGGCGTACACGTGCTGAATTGCGCGCTGGGCGAATCCGAGTCGGGTCTGCGGCGGTTTCAACGGGTTCTGGCCAGTCCGGTGAGTCGTGAGGGTTGGGGTGTTGAGAGCCAGGCTCTGGCAGCAACTCTTTTGTCTCGCCAGACTCACCGAGCTCACCTGGCTCTGCTCAGTAGCCAGGCGCGTCAGATGCTGCGCGTGACGTGCGACATTGGCTATCACCTTGGACTGACGGTTCCAGCTGACGCTTCGGAGCATGCGGGTGAGCGTTGGACGAAGGATCTTGTCGCGTTTCTGTTGGCGCATTGGGCCAATCTGTCTCGCACTGAGGCGACCAGCGAGGCACAGAGAATTGTCCAGAGTCCAGGAGTAACGCTCGCTGCAACTGTTGGCGGCCGCGTGAGGGATACCGAAAGGCGCCGCGCCCAACGCGCGGCTGGCTCCTCGTTTGAGCTGTGTGAATATCACGAACGCGTGCTTCGGGTCGCGCCGGGTGGGGCCGCACAACTCCGTGACGAACTACGGCTCGTCGGAGAATCACTTGATACGTCCAGACCGTAATCCCCGATGAGCGGTATGACGGGGGCTGGCGCTCTTGAAGAGATCGCAAACGACTACATCAGGGGTGTGTTTGCGGGCGAGGTCTTGTGGGCCGATGACTACGCGTCTATCCCGCTGTCAGTCACGGCACTCGGTTGTGACCAGATAGATGCGGCTTCGACGCTTCGCAAGCAGACGCTGGTGCGACTGTCGCGCCTGGATCCTCAGAGCGCCGGGCAATCGATTGGCCACGAACAGATCACGGACTGGGTGAGCGCTGAGGACAAGCTCATGGACTCAGGAGAACAGTGGCGGCTGCTCAACAGCATGCGTTCGCCGCAACATCGGGTCTCTCGCGTCCTGTGGTCAGCCTTGCTTGAGGCTCCCATCGACTGGGACTACGTCGTGCGTCTTCTGGAGGCTCTGGGCGCGGCGTACAGTGCTCAGGTCCAGTCGCTCAGCAAGGGACTCGATCGGGGCATCGTCGGTGGCAGGTCTGAGGCCGAATATCTGTACGACGAATGTAACCAGATCGCCGAGGCTGATGGTGAGCCTCTTCTGGAGCTCCTACTCGGCAAGGCTGCCGCTCGACCTGAGCACGCGACGGTTGTGGGCGCTGCAATCGCATCGGTGCGCACCGGTGCAGCTGAGCTGCGCGACTTTCTCTTGGTCAGCTACCTGCCTCGCGCACAGAGGTCTTCAGGCGTAGGGCGGGAGCGGTACTTCCACTGGTGTGCAGTTGAGTTCGGTCCGGGCTTCGATCTGGAGGAGCTGTATGAGTCGTGCTGGGTCGAGATTCGTGAGTTGGATCGGGAGATTGCATCGGTAGCGAACTCGATTCTTCCCGGCTCCACTCCGCGCCAGGTGGTGGGGATGTTCAACCGCGATCCGACTTCACGCATGGTCGTTGGGGATGGCTTACTCGACTGGATCCAAGAAGAATCGCAGCGTGTCGCTGAGGCGCTCGACGAGGCGTTCATTCCGGTCCCGCAGCAGTACCGGTCTGTGCACATTGTCCTCGACTCCGTGCTCGCCCCCGCCACAGTCAGCGTGTTGCCGGGTCATCCAGGGGGCGCTCGGAGTGGGAGTTTCCACCTGCGACCGGTTGACGTGTCGCATGTTCCGACCTGGAGCTTGCGGTCGCTGGTTCATGGCTTTGTGTTTCCGGGGTTACACCTTCTGAACTCTTATCTCGACGACACTGCAAGTTCACTTACCTCGTTCCAGCGGGTGTTGGCGAGTCAGTGCGCCAAGAGCGGATGGGCGGCGCACTCAATGTCGCTTGTAAGCGACCTCGCTCGCCATCGCGATGATCTTCGTCTGCTCATGAGTGCTCTCTATGCAAAGCGTCGCCAGATCATCCGCGCGGGTTGTGATATTGGGTATCACATGGGCTTTGAGTTGCCGGACTACGAGCCGGGCCTGGCTGGCCAGCTTTGGTCAGAGGATCTCGTGCAGGAAGCGTTCCGTAGGTGGGGATACCTCACTGATGATCTCGCAAGAGCCGAGGCGGTTCGATTGGTGCGGAGTCCCGCGTACGGAGTGGCTGGAGTTGTTGGCGGCCGCGTGCGGGAGGAGTCGCTTCGAAGGACGCGGATTGAGTTGGGGTCAAGGTTCTACTTCCGGGACTACTACGACCAGGCGATCCGGATCGCACCGACTGGCGCCGCCGGTCTTGAGTCTCAGCTTTCGGCGCTTTCACCCAGCGGCTAGAACAGCCTGAGATCCAGCCCGCTCCACCTGAGGGACACAGGGATTTCTGCAAACGTTTACAGAAATCCCTGTTGTTGCTTGTAAGTCGCGAAAATAAACGCTTACATTGCAAGTGTGAGTAACCCGTCCCGAGCCGATCAACCTGCCTGGTTGCAGGATGCGATGGGCTACGAGGCCTATATTCGCTCGTATGCGGACTCCAATGGAGATGGCATTGGTGACCTCGAGGGTATGAGACAGCATCTGGATCACCTCACTGCTCTTGGGGTGAATACGCTATGGGTCACACCATTTTATCCTTCGCCTTTGGTCGACTTTGGGTACGACGTCGCCGACTACTGCGCTGTCGATCCGGTATTCGGCACGCTTGACGACGTGGAAAAGCTCGTGGGAGACGCGCACGCCAAAGGCCTGCGGGTAGTCATCGATCTGGTGCCAAACCACTGCAGCATTGAACACAAGTGGTTTCAAGCAGCGCTCAATGACCCGACCGGCCCTTACCGGGACTACTTCATCTGGCGCGACCCAGGGCCTGACGGCGGCCCCCCGAACAACTGGGTCAGCTACTTCGGTGGGCCGGCCTGGACTCTGGACGAGACAAGCAATCAGTACTATCTGCATCTCTTCTTCTCCGAACAGCCTGACCTCAACTGGCGCAGTTCTGCGGTTAGGGATGAGTTCGATGCGATCCTCAGATTCTGGCTGGCGCTGGGAGTAGACGGATTCCGTATCGACGTTGCTCAGGCCCTTGTGAAGGATGAACTCCTGCGCTCGAATCCACAGATCGCACCATGGAATCCGGACGACTCCCGCTGGCAGCAGTGGGACGCGTTCGAGCATCTGCATGACATCGTGCAGCCTGAGACCGGTGAGATATTCGCCCGCTGGCGAAACGTCGTTGAACCGCACGGTGGTGCGCTTATTGGCGAAACCTATGTCATGGATCCGGAGCATCTGGCTCAACTCCTGCGCGGTGACGGGCTCCATCTCGGCTTCTGGTTTCGACCGATGCACATCGCCTGGGACGCGGCCGAGATACGCGCGGTACTTCGTGAGCCTCTTGAGCAGGTTCACGATCCCCGCATGATTGGATGGG
>CAYUOD010000241.1:0-4767 GCA_964446225.1 uncultured Acidimicrobiales bacterium
CTGACGAGAGCCGCATGATGCGCCTGACCCAGGAGTTGTTCAGCCCCACCGACCCCGAACTGGGCCGGGATGAGGGCACGACGGAGGCAGTAATGGAAGTGCTGCTGGATTTCTTCACCTACTTCCAGGCCATGACCGCCGATCGCCGCCAGAGCCCGGGTAACGACCTTGCGACCGTCATCGCCAACGGCACAGTCGACGGTGAGCCGCTCGGTGACCTCGAGACGGTGAGCTACTACACCCTTGTAGCCACCGCTGGCCATGACACCACGAGCTACTCGCTCGCTGGCGGCATGCTCGCCCTGCTTGAGAACCCAGACCAGCTGCAGATACTGCGCGACGATCGCTCCCTCATTACCAATGCCGTGGACGAAATGATTCGCTGGTCGTCTCCGGTGAGGCAATTCACCCGTACCGCCACCCAGAACACCACAGTTGGAGGTGTGGACATCGCCGAAGGCGACATGCTGCTTCTCTCTTACCCGTCGGGGAATCGTGATGAGGCAGTCTTCGAGGAGCCCTTTAGGTTCGATGTGCGAAGAGATAACTCTGACAAACATCTGGCGTTCGGATTCGGCAGACACTTCTGCCTCGGAGCCTCTCTGGCACGAATGGAGCTTCGCATCTTCCTCGAAGAATTCTTAGACCGGGTATCGAGCATCCACCTGGACGGCGAGGCAGCCTGGAGTCACAGCCCGTTCGTGTCCGGCGTCAAGCACCTGCCAGTGAAATACGAGCTGACCAAATGACAAGCTCAAGCACCGGAGTCACCTTTGCCAGCCTTGGAGCGCTCGGTCCCGCGGCGGCGCCAGAGATCGCCGCGGCCGCCCAGGGATTGGGTTTCGATGCGTTCTGGGTCGCCGAGGCCAACGGCACCGAGTCGTTTGCTCTGCTCGGTGCCGCGGGCGCAGCAGCACCAGGACTAGCACTCGGCACAGGGGTGATACCCGCCCAGATACGCACCCCCAGCCTCGCTGCTATGGGCGCAGCCACATTGCAGGCGCTCCACTCCGAACAGGAGATACTGCTCGGCGTAGGGGTGTCATCGCCCGTAGTAGCCGGCATGTGGCACGGCGCTGAGTACGGCGAGCGTCCCATTGCGCAGATGAGGGAATATCTGACGTTGGTGCGGGAGCTCCTGAGTGGTGAGCGCGTCACCTTCGAGGGCGATTTCTGGTCAATAAAGAACTTTCAGCTGGGCATCCGACTCGAGCGACGACCCAAGCTCATCCTCGCAGCGCTCAACGCCCAGATGCTGCGTCTCGGCGGTGAATTCGCCGACGGGGTCCTGCTCAACTACCTGCCGTCGAATCACGTGGAAGCTTCCAGCGCTGAGATCCGCAAAGGTGGAAACGCCGAGGTCTACGCGCTCGTCCATGCCGCCGTGGGCGAAGCAGAGCAGCAGCTTCACCGGGCCCAGAAGGACCTCTTTGGTTACGCCACGGTCGAGGGCTACGCGAATATGTTCTCGGCCGCTGGCTTCGCCGACGAGATCGCTGCGCTCAGAGCCGCACGTTCTGAACGAGACCGGGCTGCCAGCCTCGCCGCCATATCCCCGCGAATGTGCCAGGCCATTGACTTTGTCGGCACGCCAATCGAGGTGCGGGAATTCTTCGACGCGTACCGCTCCGCCGGTGTACATCATCCTGTGTTGATGCCGCTGCCCTGGGGCGATGACCGCATGCAGGTCACGTTAAACACAATGGCCGCGGTCGCCCCCTAAACAGGGACAAATTACCTGGGGGACGAGCTCACGCGTGTTCTAAGTTGGAAGCATGGCACCAAGTACTCCATACAACGCCGCCGCGGGCATCTACGACCAGTTCCAGATCGCCCGGGGCAAGGACTACGCGGCCGAGGCCGCAACGGTCGCGGCACACATACGCCGGCTCAATCCAGATGCCGCCACGCTCCTCGACTGCGCATGCGGCTCCGGACTGCACCTCCATCATTTTGCAGAAACCTTCGAGATCGCAGGCATGGACCTCCAGCCAGCGATGCTCGCGGTAGCCAAACTTCACGTTGGTGACGGGGTGCCTCTGCACGAGGCCGACATGATCACCATGAGCCTCGGCAAGCGATTCGACGCTGTTGTATGCCTGTTCAGCTCAATTGGCTACGTCCGCCCAATCGACAACATGCGCAAGGCCATCGCCAGCATGGCCACCCACCTCGTATCCGGCGGTGTGCTCGTCGTCGAGCCCTGGCTTACCCCAGACAGCTGGGAAGACGACCACGGGCTCACGAGCGATGAGTACTCTGACGAAGAACGCCGCATCGTGCGGATGACAAACTCCCACCGGGAGGGCACCGCATCAGGTCTCGATATGCACTATCTGGACGGCACACCGGAAAGAGTTATCTACTACTTTGAACGCCACGAGCTTGAGCTGTATACGATCGACCAGTACACCGAAGCGTTCAATGACGCAGGCCTGACAGTCGAACACAATGAGCAAGGACTTATCGGCCGCGGGCTGATCATTGGGCAGAAAGCGTAGTTCATGGGTACAGCGGGATTCATTGAAAGTCTCCCCAAGGTGGAACTCCACCGACACCTGGAAGGCTCAATCCGTCCCGATATTGCCTTCGCCATCGCACAAAAGAACGGCGTGAACCTCGGCGTCGACACTGTCGAGGAACTCGCCGACTCGTATGTATTTGGCAACTTCGACTCCTTCGTCGACATATTTGTCCGCACAGCCGGGGCGCTGAAACAACCAGAAGACCTGGTGCGCATCACCACCGCGATGGCCAACGAGATGGTGGAACAGAACGTCCGCTACGCCGAGATCATCTTCGCTCCGATCTTCCATGAGATGAACGGGATCCCGGCCGCGGCGATCTCAGAGGCACTCAACGAGGGGCGAGCCTACGCCGCCGCGCAGAACCTTGAGCTCGCCTGGATTGCAGATATTCCGCGTCACCTACCAGAGGACGCGTGGAAGTGGACCGTGGAGTTCATTACCGGCTCCGATGCTCCAGATGGTGCCGTTGCTCTGGGCCTCGGAGGACCCGAGGTGGGATTTCCTCCGGAACCGTTCGCCGAGATGTTCGCCCAAGCTCGGGACGCAGGTCTGGCCTCGATTCCCCACGCGGGCGAGACGCAGGGTGCTGACAGTGTACGAGGAGCAGTGGAGCGATTGGGAGCCGAACGTATTGGTCACGGTGTGCGCTGTCTTGAGGACCCCGACCTGGTCGAGGTGCTCATCGCCCAGGAGATCACGCTCGACGTATCGCTCACGAGCAACGTACTTCTGGGTGTCGTGGCGGACTACGCGTCTCATCCCCTGCCGCGCCTGATTGCGGTCGGGTTGGATGTGACTTTGAACACCGACGACCCCGGACTCTTTCGTACCGATCTGAATCGGGAACTCAAGCTCGCGGCGGATCATTTCGGATTCGGCGACGAGCGCATGCGCGGATTCCAGTTGACCGCAGCGCGTAGCGCCTTATGCGACCAAGAGCGCCGAGACGAACTTGAGCAGGAAATTCTCGGCTACTCGACCTCAAATACCAACGGGGCATGATCTGACGGGCGATCCCATGCCCGGACCTCACGATCGACCAGGAAACTCACCGGCGTCATGTTCGTGAGTGCAGCGTCAATTCTCAGACCCTGATTCTTGGCGAATCCCTGGGTGCGGTAGTTCCACCAGGTGAAGCCCTCGTCGTAACCGAGGTCTGTAAGTCCCAGCTCTACCAGACTCTGGAACGCCTCACGCTCACGAGGTGACACGTGCGTACGGCCAATCCAGGCTTTGGGGTTCCACACGTCCCGGTCCGCCGGGGCCACGTTGTAGTCGCCCGCGATCGCGAGCTTCGCGCCCTTGGCGAGTCGCTGTTTCAGGTAATCGCGCAGTTCGCCCAGCCACTCAAGCTTGTAGTCGTAGTGCCAGTGATCAACCTCACGCCCATTCGGAACGTAGACGGTCGCGAGTTCGACACCCTCATATTCCACATGTACGTAACGGGCCTCATCTTTGAGTCCCATCGTGTCCCGGATGAGCCTCGCTGGGCCCTTCGTGAGCACCGCAACACCGTTGTAGGCCTTCTCGCCGACCAAGTGCGTGTGCCAACCGTCAATCTTCGGCAGCACCTCGGGCAGGCCCTTGGTTTCTTGCAGCATGAGAACATCAGGATCGTGTCGCTCAATGAGCTGATGCACCTGATCCAGACGCACACGAAGGCTATTGATATTCCAACTCAGAATGCGCACCGAGGCAGTCTAGAGAGCGCCACCGCTCCCATACGCCTAGCTGGCGTTGAGGGCCTCAGTGATGATCTCCTGGGCGACTTCCTGATCCTGGCGGTGCACCAGCACACGATGCTGTTGACCGAAACTGGGCGCTATGCCTGGATGCCCGGCCGTGGCGTGAAACGAGACCAACTGGACCTCAAGGCCCTCTGAGCGCAACGCCGCGACAATAATCTCAGCGAGGAAAAGATCAGTGCCAAGTTCCAGTTCAACAATGTCAGCCATCTGTGAATCTTACGCGGCAATCACTCGGCCGCGCGTGCGGTCTCAGCAGACGCTTCGGTCTTCGCAACGGGTAGTCCACCGAGGTATTTGGCGAACCAATCATGGATGTACTGAAAGCGTTCCATGCGATGGCTCGGCAGACCCGAACGACTCAGCTCGTGGTTCTCACCTGGGAAGCGCACAAACTCAGTGTCAACGCCTTTCATACGTAGTGCGACAAAGAGCTGCTCGGCCTGCTCGATCGGACAGCGCCAGTCCTCCTCGGAATGGATGATCAGCGTCGG
>CAYUOD010000242.1:0-4763 GCA_964446225.1 uncultured Acidimicrobiales bacterium
AACGGCTGCCGTTGGATCCTCGCATTGAGACACCGATACGCGCAGATCAGACTGCGATTGTCTACCGCCGCTGGCTCACCGACCTGGGCGTTCGGTACGCGGTGATTCCGGCATCATGACCGACGAGGTGTGGTATCCGATTGGGCGATCCGATGACGCTGTACTGCGCCATGTGTACCAGGCGAAGTTGCACGGCCGTGAGTTGGCGGTGTGGCGTGCTGACGACGGCTATCTGAACGTCTGGGAGAACCGCTGTTTACATCGTGGCGTGAAGCTTTCGGTCGGCCTCAACGAGGGCGCTGAGTTGCGTTGTCTCTACCACGGGTGGCGCTACGCCAGCCGCACCGCCGGTTGCACCTACATCCCAGCTCACCCTGCTGACGCGCCAGCGCAAACAATATGCAACAAGACGTTCCCCGCGGTTGAGCGGTACGGATTGATGTGGTCGTGCACGACCAGCGACCAGCCCGCTCAGGAGCCCCTAATCGAAGGACTGAGCGACTCTGCATTCGCGCTGCGATCACTTTGGTTTGATGCAGCTCCGGCATTGGTCGTGGATGCGTTGCAGCACTATTCGGTCGGTGCCGCCGAGGCGACCGTCAGCACTTTGGGTCCGCTGACTCTGAGCATCTCATCACAGGACGACACAGTCGTCTTGTTCGTGCAACCGGTCGACTCGGGGGAGTCGGTTGTGCACGCGGTACTCGCATCCGCTCCGGTTGAGGCCAAACGGCTGCCCGCCTATCGGTTTCATGCGGCGGAACTCGGACGCATTCGCAGGCAGGTGGAAGCGTTTGCGGCGACGCTCCCCAGGCCCGAGCCTCTTGAGCCAGCGCTCGACCGCGCTGAGTCGGGTGAGCAGGGTGTCGCGATGCCGCGGAGTCGGGCTGACGCCGAGCGGCGAGTGGTCGTGAAACGGAAGTGGCTCACGGCCGAGGGCATCATGGCGTTCTCGTTGGAGGCTCTGGATGACCCGCTGCCGACGGCGCAACCGGGTGCCCATATTGACGTGCAGCTTCCGAACGGTCTGGTGCGCCAATACTCGCTCACGAACCGCGCAGGCGATCAACGTCAGTACGTGATTGGCGTGAAACTTGAACCTGAATCGCGCGGTGGGTCAGCTTGTCTACACGAGGTCGTGCGCGCGGGCGACGTGCTGTCGATTTCGGCTCCCCGGAACAACTTCAGCCTGCGTCGCGATGCGCTCCAAACTGTGCTCATTGCGGGTGGCATCGGGCTCACCCCGTTGCTCTCAATGGCAGAGACTCTGCACGCCGGGTCGCATCCGTTTCGGCTCCACTACTTCGCCCAGTCTGGTGGGCATGTTGCGTTCGCATCCAGACTCGATGAACTGGGTGACTTTGTGGTTACCCACCTTGGACTCAGTCCGAGTCAGACCGGCGCTGAGATCGAGGAAATACTCGCGGGATACCGAGCGTCGAGCCACTTGTATGTCTGCGGCCCCGGACCGATGCTCAACGCGACACGCAACATAGCCGAGGCAGCAGGCTGGCCCGAAGCTGCGGTGCATTTTGAGTATTTCAAGAACGATCAGGAAGTCGACCAATCGGGCAGCTTCGACGTCGATCTCGCACGCTCGGGCCTGACGCTCACCGTGCCGGCCGGAGAGTCCATCCTTGAGGTGTTGCGGGCGAACGGCATAGCCATGGCCTCATCGTGCGAACAGGGTGCCTGTGGCACCTGTGTGATCGGCGTTATCGAGGGTGATCTGGTGCACCAGGATGTCTACCTGAAGCCGAGCGAGCGGGCCCGCGGTGACCGCATCGCGACCTGCGTCTCACGAGCCAGTTCAGCCCGGATCATCCTGGATATATAGGCGGAACGATGATCAAGCTGTACGACTACGAACTCTCTGTGAACTGCTACAAGCAGCGTCTGTTGATGAGCTTGCTCGACGTCGAGTACGAGTCGGTGGCAATCGATTTCTTCCCCGGTCTTGAGCACAAGTCTGAGGCGTTCAGAGAGATCAACCCGTTGGGACATATTCCTGTACTCGTCGACGGCGAGTACACGATTCGTGATGCGCACGCCATTCTCGTGTACCTCGCGGCGAAGTACGACTCCACAGGGCAGTGGTATCCAACGGGTACCCCCGAGTTGCTGGGCGAGGTGGCTCAGTGGATGCAGTTCGCTGACGGCACAACGAACACCGCGTCAGCCGCGCGGTTGCACGACAATCTGGGCTACGAGTTCGACATCGAAGCGCTGCGCACGGGTGCGCACCAGCTGTTCAGAGTGCTCGACGAGCAGCTCTGGTTTCGTGAGCGCGAAGGCCTCGACTGGGTCTGTTCTGCTGCCCATCCAACGATCGCTGATCTCGCGATATTCCCAGATGTGATGCTGTGCGAGGAAGGCGGAATTTCCCGTATCAGCTATCCAGCGCTGCGCCGGTGGACCGATCGTGTCCGCCGACTCGACGGCTTCATCGTCATGCCCGGCATATTTCCGGTGGCGCCCGAGCGCGGCGAGACCGCCTAGGCCACCAAGGTTGTCTCGGGAAAGCGCTCACCGAACTTGGCGCTGAATCGGGCGATGCGACGAGAGCGACTGAGGTAGGCGTCCTGGCATCTCTCGACACTTGTGATGCTGGCGTCGGTGAACGCTGCCCCGGCGGCGACAAGTCGGTCGAGATTGCCTGTGCCGAAGTCCCAGTTGCGGCTCGAGATCTCGATGTTGACCGCGGCCATTGCCAGAAAGGCCCGCTGCGATTCGGGTATTGCATCCAGCGGGACGTCGGCGAGTCGGTCGTAGTAGTGGACGCGGCGCGGTCGCAGGTATTTCTGGACGAATAGTTCCGCGATCTCTCGCACATTGGGGCTTGTGCGCGAGGTGAGGTGGCAGATGGAGTTGTCAGGGAGGCCGCGCCAGGCTGCCATGAGTCCGCTCTGGAACGCATCCTGGTGAATGAGCGGCACGGGCTGCTCGGGTGCCACGTAGTGCAGTTCCGGGCTCCACTCGTTGAGCAGAAAGCGCTCTACGCCGCTCCAGAGTTGGTAGAGGCCGTAGCGAGGACCCGTGTAGTGGCCGTCGCGACTGTCGCCGATGACTATTGAGGGGCGCACGATCAGGTAGGGGACACCGCTTTCGGCCACGATCTGTTCGCCGAGGCGCTTGCTCGTTGTGTAGAAGGTTGGATCTGTGGTGGCCTGATGATGCAGCTGCTCACGGATGGGACCGTCGGCGAATCCGCTGGCGAAAGCGGTGGAGATGTGAACGAAGCGCGCAACGTTCCAGCGTTCGGCCGCGGCCACGAAGCGCTTGGTCATCTCGACGTTCACCGCCCGTAGCTTTTGCTCATCGAAGTAGCTCAGGCAGCCCGCGCAATGCACGATCTCATTGACGTCGAGTTGTGTGGCGATGCTGTCGAGGTCTCCCAATGGATCTGGGGCCTCTGGCTGGTCCACTCCAGATGGCAACAGGATCTGATGTATGCGCTGCTGCCAGTTGACTTCGGGCCTATATCCAGCGAGTTCAAACTCACGACCGACCGCGGCCGCGACAGCATCGCTGGGATGGCGAGATCGCACCGGAGCGACGATCTCTACGTCGGAGTCTCGGAGCAGAGCCGCAGCAGCGAGGGTTCCGAGTGTGCCTGTCGCCCCCGTGATGAGGGCGACTCGTTTTGCCATCTCAGCAGCAGTCGATGGGACCGGCGGCTACACGAATGTCGGGATCGTCCTGTTCGAGCGACGCGAGCTGAGCGATGAGCGGGCCGCTGACCTCGGGCGGAAAGCCAACGAGGTCAAGGGCGTTCATGTACACAGTTGCGGCCCGGGCGCGAATCAGATCCAGATCCGCCCCGATGACCTCTGGGTCGAGCGCCGAGCACTCAAGTGAGAGCTCATCGCACAGCGTGTCGCAGCTGGTGCTCACGAGCGAGAAGAGCTGCGGCATGACACGGGGATGGGCCCATTCAAGAGCCCGGTCGACTGCTCCGGGTGCTGTAGCACGGAGTTCACGTAGACGGTTGACGCCGATCTGAAGGTGTTCGAGTTCATCCTTCAAGATGGATGAGGTGACCTTGGCTGTCACTGCCTCAGTTTCGACCTCATGTTGTCCTGAGAGCATCTCGTAGAGCGTGATGGCCATCGACTCGGTCATGAGATCCTGGATGATCAAACAGGCGGCCAGGTCCCTGTTGCGGACTGCGGCTGTGAACGTCGATCGGATCGCTTTCCACTCGGGCTCGATGATGCGCTGCTTCACGTCGAAGTTGAGTCGCTTGCCGAGCGAGGCCAGCAGGCGGATGTGGCGGCCTTCCTCGCGTGCCTGGTCGACCGCCTCCAGCTTGGCATCCACATCGTCGAACAGCGAGACCATGTCGCAGTAGTTTTCGACGGCCATGATTTCGCCGGCCACCGCATTCGACACGACGTAGGAGAGAAGGTCGGTGTACGCCTTCCCCTTCGCCTTGTCTGCTTGAGAGACTGTCTCGGCGCCGCGGCTAGTTTGTGCGGCCGGTACACGGGCGCTCACGGACAGGCTCTTGATGCTGTTGAGTGCTCTATTGATCTCTTCTTCGGGGTAGACGACTCCAGAGTCGTTCAGGACTTTGAGTACCCGTGGGTCGTCAGGTTCAACGATGTCGGCCAGGGAGAAAGTGATCTCGACGTGAACATCCTCGAAGCCAGCGTCGCGCACGAGTGAGAGATATTCAGCCTGGGTGACTGCTCCGCCGACACATCCGACGTAGGCCTCGATGCTGTCCTGTACTTCGACGGGCAGTTCCTGGTCGACGATCA
>CAYUOD010000243.1:0-4745 GCA_964446225.1 uncultured Acidimicrobiales bacterium
CCAGAAAGCTCAACGAAGCCACCAGATCGACTTCGACACGGTCATCGGCGAGCAGTAGTTCGACCGTGGTTTCAGCTACGACCGGAGAGCCTGGGACCGCATACAGAACATGACCATGTCGTTGAGCGGCCGTCACCAGCTGCTCAACGATCTGCGGGTAGACATCGGTAATGCTGGTCGCAGTGTCATACACCTCATCGAATGAGGGATCATCGGCCAGTAGCGCTGCCGCAGGGTGGCGCCGGGTGCGCACGAATCGCTGAGGAATCGCAGCGATCGCCGCCGCGGCACCAACAGTTACAAGGTCTGCGCCTGCTGGTCCAAGACCAACGACGGTGACGCGGCCCACGAGTTACTCCTCAGCTGGAGGCGCCGTGTCTGGTACCTCAGGATCTTCCGGGTCCTCTGATACCACCGCACCGATCGCTGGGTCCCAAAAGCCGATAGCCGGGTCCACAACGACCTCAGAGGTCTCGAGGGTGTCGCGAATGAAGGTATCCAGCGCGGTCCGTCCAGACTGCTCGTTTGTCTGGTCGACCTGAAGCTGAAGCTGAGCGCGGGACTCGTCGTCCAGCGGCATGGGGCGGGCGTCAACACGGATGACGTGGAAGCCGAAGTCTGTCTGTACCGGCTCGCCCACTTCACCGACTGGCTGTGTAAGCACAGCTTCACCGAACTCGGGAACAAACTGCGAGGCACTTCCGCAACCCAACGAACCGCCGCTTGCCCCACTGCCCGGATCCAACGACTGCTCGCGAGCAATGTCCTCGAACGATCCACCAGCCTCCAGGTCGGCGATGACCTGATTGGCCTCGTCGAGGGTCTCTACGAGGATATGGCTGGAGCAGGCGGTATCGCCTGAGGAGAGAACCTGCTCATAGAGCTCTTCGACAGTGATCTCGTCGATCTCTTCACCAAGTACGCGGGTGAGGATCATGACATCCTCGAATCGCTCAACTTCGCGATTGTGAAAGGGGGTATCCAAGAGTTCGCCGTAAGAGGCTTCAACCGCCTGGCGGGCGTTGGCAGCGTCCTCTTCGGTGACCGTCTCGCCGCGGGCTTCCACCTCGGCGTTCAGCATCTCGAAGATGATCTGTCTGCCGAGAACCTCCTGCACCAGAGGCATCTCCTCCTCGGAGACCGTGTCCACGTCGCCTTCACTGAACGACGAGAACGGCTCGAAGATGCTGTATGTTTCGGGGTCCTCGTTGTAGACATCGCCTCGATCGGCCATCTCCTGGAAGACCTCGTCATAGGAGAGTTCTGTTTCGTCGACGTCAGCCGCGACAGAGTTGGAGTCGCCGCCGCCGCAAGCTGCTGCAATGAGCCCGAGCGCCAACGCGATGGAAAGAAAGATTGTTCTCTGTGTTCTCACCCGACAAGGTTACGGCGTCGTGGCGCCCCTGTGGGTTCAGTCGTCGTCCTCTACGCCAACATGCACATCGAACAGTTCAAGAAAGACCATCTCGGCAATTTCCTGGGCATCAGAATTACGGGGAACTGGCACCTGGAGTTCGCCCTGGTCCTCTTTATAGACGGCACCTCGAAAGAGACGACTGAGGCGCATCTGGCGACTCGTGGGCAGCTCCACTGGACTCAGGCGCAACATCGTCTTGCGCAGCACGCTGAGTTCTTGCACACCGACTTCGAAACAGGCCGCTCGGAGACGAGCGACCTTAAGCAGGGCCTTGGCCGCGGTCGGAATGGGACCAAACCTGTCCAACCATTCGGCGCGGATGTCCTCCACCTGGCTAAATGTGGTGACGCCGGCAAGACGCCGGTATCCCTCCAGGCGAAGATCCTCTCGGGCTACGTAGTCATCAGGCAAGAATGCAACGATCGGAAGATCGATCTTGACTTCGGCCGGACGCTTGGGCTTCTCACCCTTGAGCTCTGAGACGGCCTCGCTCACCATCTGGCAGTACAGGTCGTAGCCAACGGCGGAGATATGACCCGACTGGCTCGCGTTCAGCAGGTTGCCCGCACCTCTGATCTCCAGGTCTCGCATTGCGATACGAAACCCGGAGCCAAGCTCTGTGGCTTCCCCGATCACTTTGAGGCGCTCATAGGCCTCTTCGCTCAACACGCGGTCCACAGGATGGAACAGATATGCGTAAGCCCGTTGCCCCGCTCGACCGACGCGGCCCCGAAGCTGGTGCAGCTGGCCAAGTCCAAGGAGATCGGCACGATCCACCACGAGCGTGTTCACCGTTGGCATGTCAATCCCGGACTCGATGATGGTCGTGCACACCAGGACGTCGTACTCACCCTGCCAGAATTCGTAGACGATGCTCTCCAGCGAACCTTCGTCCATCTGACCGTGCGCCACAGCGATCCGGGCCTCTGGCACCAAGGTTCGCAGGTCGTTGGCGACCCTCTCAATATCCTTCACGCGGTTATGTACAAAGAAGAGCTGCCCTTCGCGCAGTAACTCGCGTCTAATGGCTTCAGCCACCGCTCGATCGTTGTACTCGCCCACATAGGTCAGGATGGGCTGCCGTTCGGCTGGCGGTGTCTGCAACAGGGTCATGTCACGTATTCCGGTGAGGCTGAGTTCGAGCGTTCTTGGGATAGGCGTGGCCGTGAGCGTGAGCACGTCAACATCGGCCCGCAGCTGCTTTATTGACTCCTTGTGGCTGACCCCGAAGCGTTGCTCTTCGTCGACGACGAGCAGACCCAGGTCCTTGAATTTCACGTCCTTGCCGAGCAGACGATGGGTTCCAATCAACACATCGACATCACCGTCGCCAACCGCCGCGATCACCTTGCGCTGCTGGGCTGGCGTGAGAAATCTGCTAAGGACCTCAACACGAACCGGGTAACCGGCAAAGCGCTCACCAAAGGTCTGATGGTGCTGGGACGCAAGCAGGGTTGTCGGCACCAGCACCGCGGTTTGTTTCCCATCCTGTACCGCTTTGAAGACCGCTCTGATGGCCACCTCGGTCTTACCGAACCCGACATCGCCACAGACGAGGCGATCCATCGGAGTGGGTTCCTCCATGTCCTGCTTGACGTCCACGATGGCCTTGAGCTGGTCTGGCGTCTCCTGGAACGGGAACGAGCTCTCAAGTTCGTGCTGCCACGCGGAGTCCGGAGCGAATGCGTGCCCGACTGACGCCAAGCGCTTTTGGTACAGCACGACGAGTTCCTGCGCGACCTCCTGTACCGCCGAGCGGACCTTCGCCTTGGCTTTCGTCCACTCCGCTCCACCCATCTTGGAGAGCGAAGGGCTGTCGCCGCCGGTATACAGCCGAATGAGATCGATCTGGTCTGACGGCAGATAGATCTTGTCGCCGCCCTTGAACTCGAGCTGCAGGTAGTCACGTTCAGACCCCATGATGGGTCGCGTCACCATCCCCAGGTACCGGGCTACGCCGTGCTGATGATGGACCACGTACGAGCCGACCTTGAGATCCTCGTAGCGGCCCGCCACGGGCTGACGGCTGCGCCGAGCAACTCGGTGCGAGCGTCTGCGGCCCGTCAGATCGCGCTCGCTGAGGATACCCAGCTTGAGCGCCGGTATGAGCACGCCGCGCTCTAGTGACTCGACGATGAGGTGAATACCTGGCCGCGTCAGATCAGCGGAGTCCTGGGTCAGGTTCACCGGGATGCCCTGGCGCTTGAGCGAGTTGGCCAGACGCTCCGCACTGCCCGCTCCGTCAGCAGCGACGACGACCGTGAACTCGTCACTCAGCAGTCGCTGCAGCTGAGCAACCAGTAACGCACCATCACCGTGCACCGGCTCCCAGCCGGCAATCTCAACGGCGGGTGTGGAAGGGCTGTCGGGCAGAGACTGCCACGACTTGACCTGCGGCGCGGCGTTGGTGAGCAGCCGATCGAACTCCACGTGAAGACTCGGCAGCACGCTGCCCTGATCCACGTCCCAGGTCTTCGCCAACGAAACAGCGAGGTCGGCCTCCTCAGCCAAAATGTCGCTCGCCCTGTCACGCAGCCGCCTCGGCTCGAGCAGTATCACCTGAGCCTCATCACCCAGGTGGTCGGTCAGCAGCGACACCTCGGGAGTGAGCCAGGGTAGCCACGACTCCATACCGTCAAACGACTCGCCATCGGCCAGGCGCTGCCACTGTTCGCGGCCCCATGGCTCGGTGGCCATAAGCTTCTCGGCGTGAGCGGCTATCTCCTGGGTCGCAAGCACCTCTCGACACGGAAAAATCTCGATGCTGTCGGTCTCAGGACCCGAACGCTGGTCGCCCACAGAGAAAACGTTGAGCCGCTCGACCTCGTCGCCCCAGAACTCCAGGCGGGTCGGCTCAGATCCGGTGGAGGTGTAGATGTCGAGGATCGATCCGCGCACAGCCAGATCACCTCTGTGTTCAACCTGGTAGTCGCGCCGGTAGCCAAGCGCGACGAGGTCACGCACGAGTGCCTCCCGATCGATCTCATCGCCGCGGCGGATAACCCGCGGCCGACTGTCGACAGACGTCGGCCCGAGGCGTTGCAGAAGCGCCCGAATTGGAGCCACGACGATGACGCCCTCGCCCTCATCGTGCTTGAGGTGCCAGGCAGCACGCAGCCGACGACCCATCGTCTCGACCGCCGGACTCAGCCGCTCAAACGGCAACGTCTCCCAAGCCGGAAATCCCCAAACACGATGGGCTCCGAGAAATGCCCGCAGGTCATGTTGCAGTCGCTCAGCCTCTGCGGTTGTCGGCACCGCGACGACAATGTGGTTTCGTTTCGCATCTCGCAGAATGCCGGCGAGAGCAAGTGCGCGCGCCGCCTCC
>CAYUOD010000244.1:0-4718 GCA_964446225.1 uncultured Acidimicrobiales bacterium
ATCGTCCCGGTGCCCCGCTCACCCAGGCGCTGCTCGGCCTCGGCCGCAACCCGACGAATGTCCTTCACCGACGCCGACACCGCCGACATCCCCTCAAAATGTTTGCTTGTCGTGCGCGCCACGAGGCGAGCAAGCGAGGTCTTGCCCACTCCAGGGGGACCCCAGAGCACAACCGAAGATAGTCGATCAGCTTCGATGAGGCGTCTCAGGGGTTTATCGGCGGCAAGCAGATGCTGCTGACCCACGACGTCGTCAAGACGAACAGGACGCAGCCTTGCAGCCAAGGGAGCCTTGGCCTCAAGGCGATCCGAAGCAGCGGAGGCAAAGAGATCGTCAGCCACTGCTACTGAGCCGGCGGCAACACACGCAGACCCAGCTCAGCGAGATGCTTGTCGTCGATCGGGGTAGGTGCCTTCGTCAAAGGATCAGCACCACTTTGAGTCTTCGGAAACGCGATGACCTCGCGGATGTTTTCCTCACCACACAGCAATGCGGTCAGGCGATCGATTCCGAAAGCAAAGCCAGCATGCGGTGGTGCGCCATAGCGGAATGCATCGAGGAGGAACCCGAACTTCACTTCGGCTTCCTCAGCAGAGATACCCAGAAGTTCAAAGATACGCGACTGAATGTCGCCACGATGGATCCTGACGCTTCCCGAACCGAGTTCCCAACCGTTCAGCGTGAGGTCGTAAGCCTGCGATCGAATCTCGAGCAACGCCTCGCCCTCACCGTCGAGCAGATCAAAGTCATCAACATGGGGCATGGTGAACGGGTGGTGAGCGGGAACCGGATCACCGGTCTCACTGAGTGCCTCGAAAAGCGGGAACTCGGTAATCCACAGGAAGTTCAGGCCACCCTCGCTGACCGGCGGCTTGCCCAGCTCAAGGCGCAACAGGCCAAGAATGTGCCTCGTGGTACGGCGGGAATCAGCCACGAGATAGCAGATGTCGCCCGGTTCAGCTTCCAACTTCTCAAGCAGTGCTGCGATCTCGGTCCCGCTCATGAACTTGGCAACGGGACTCGTGACCTCACCGTTCTCACCAACCTTGATCCAAACCAGCCCCTTGGCACCCCAACCCTTGACCTTCTCAGTGAGCGCGTCGAGCTTGTTTCGACCGATCTCGGCTCCACCGGGCACGCGAATGCCTTTGATACTTGGAGACTGGAAGACCTTGAAGTCGGTCTCAGAGAAGATCTCTGTCAGCTCCACCAACTCCATGCCGAAGCGCATATCGGGCTTATCAGAACCGAACCGTTCCTGTGCCTCCAACCACGTCATCCGAGGGATCTCGCCGACTTCCTCTCCGCGTATAGCCTTGACCACAGCGGCGATCGCCACTGAGATGTAGGCAAGGACCTCGTCCTCGGTAACGAATGCAGCTTCCATATCCAGTTGACTGAACTCGAACTGGCGGTCGGCGCGCAGATCCTCATCGCGGAAACAGCGCACGATCTGGTAATAGCGGTCTATTCCACCGACCATGCACAGCTGCTTGAACATCTGCGGACTCTGCGGGAGTGCGTAGAACGTGCCTGGCCGCTGCCGGGCTGGCACCACAAAGTCACGTGCACCCTCAGGCGTCGAGGCAATCAGGTTCGGGGTCTCGACCTCAAGAAAACCCTGGTCCTCCATCGACTTGCGGATAGCACTGTTTACGACAGCCCGCGTGCGCAGATTGCGCTGCATACGATCGGTACGGAGATCTACGTACCTGTGGCGGATACGGGTGTTCTCATCGACCGTCTCGACACGGTCCAATGGGAACGGAGGCGGCTCAGAAACCGACAGGGTTTCGACGACGCAGCTCTGCAGCTCGATCTCCCCGGTTCCAAGGGACTCATTGACGGTTCCGTCGAAGCGGGGCGTCACGGTCCCCGTGATCCGCAAAACATGCTCGCTGCGAATGTCGTGTGCATTGTCGACAACGCACTGGATCAGTCCCGTGTGGTCACGCAGATCCACAAAGGCAAGGTGCTCGCCGTGTTCACGCCTGTGCGCGACCCAGCCACAAACAGTTACTTCGCGATCTACGTCACTCGAACGCAGCTCACCGCAATAGTCGGTGCGAAAGCTCACTCATACTCCCTATCAAGCTGCACAACGCAGCTACTCCTGTCCCCCAAGCCACTCGTAGGGGGCTTGGAGATTTGGACGATTCTTTTCTAGTTCCTGTTCGGCGAGCAGCTCGCAAACGCGCTTCACCACATCGGCTCGCGTAATCAGCTGCTGTTCTACGTTACGACGAAGACTCCGCACCGTCACCTGCCCGTCGCCGACCTCCTCATCGCCAACGATGAGAGCGATAGAGGCACCTGACCGATCAGCGGCCTTCATCTGGGAGCGCATCGAGCGGTGGTCAAAGCTCCGGTCCGCAGCAACGCCTGCCGCGCGGAGTTCATGGGTGATATCACGTGCGTGCACCCCGCCAGCAACATCCACAATCCACACATCGAGAACTGACTCCTCGATGCCGAATACTGTCTCGGCATTACAGGCCAGCAGGACCCGTTCAATACCCATCCCGAAGCCCATGCCGGGTGTTGGCGGCCCACCGAGCGCCTCAACGAGACCGTCATAGCGGCCACCACCGCAGATAGTCGACTGCGCAGTCTCAAGGGCTGCGCTCTGAATCTCGAAGGTGGTATGCGTGTAGTAGTCGAGGCCACGCACCAAGCGCGGTTCGAGAGCAAAGGGTATGTCGAGCGCGCCGAGTCCCTCCTGAACACGCTCAAAGTGGCTGCGCGCGCCCGCGCGGAGCATCTCTATGACCTTTGGTGCGTCGTCTACGACCGCCTGGGCCTTCAGGCTCTTGGAGTCGAGAACCCGCAATGGATGCGTCTCCACCTTGGCACGGTCAGCTTCGTCAAGATCGCCCAGGCGAGTCATCAGATACTCCTGAAGTACAGCGGTGTACTGCAGGCGGGTCTCAGCGTCGCCCATGGAGTTGATAAGCAACAACATGCGCTTCAGCCCCGTGCCGCGCAGAACCCGCCACGCCAACGCGATGATCTCGACATCTACGTCCGGGTCGGCGGAGCCCAGCGTCTCGGCTCCTACCTGATGATGCTGGCGAAATCGACCGGCCTGCGACTTCTCATACCGGAACGACGGTGCGCAGTACCAGGCCTTAAAAGGAACCGGCGGACGATGCTGAGCGAAGGCTCGACACACCGATGCAGTTCCCTCGGGACGCAATGCGAGAGATCTACCGGAGCGATCCTCAAACTCGTACATCTCTTTGGTGACCACGTCGGTGCCTTCGCCGACCCGTCGGAATACGCCCGCATCCTCGAACATGGGGGGCTGATGCAGACCGAACCCGGCCAGCCCCGCCTGCTTGGCAAACAGGGCAATGAAGCGCTGCCAGCGCTGTGACTCAGGGGGCAGGATGTCCTGCGTGCCCTTAGGAGTGCGAAAGGATTGTGGTCGAGGTACGTGCTTGCTCATCGTGTAGTTCTGGCTCGGCGAGTGCAAGCATATTCCGGCTTGGCAACAGTCCGCTCAGCTTACAGCTTGCCGGCCTGGCCTGATCGCTGCATTAGTGCTGCTGGGAACCGCCCGCGCGGGAGCCGCCGCCAGGCACAATTCGGTAGACGTCGTAGACCGAGTCGATATGGCGCAACGCGGGGATCAACGCCTCAAGATGTGACGGGTCTCCAAGCTCGAACTCGAACTTCATATTGCTCACTCGATCAGTTCCGGTGCTCGTGGAACTGGACAGAATGTTGACGTGATGGTCGGCCAGAACCTGAGTGACATCGCTCAGAAGCCCAGATCTGTCGAGCGCCTGGACTTGCAGGCTCGCGGTAAAAGCCCCGCCGCCTTCAGCGTCCCACTCAACGTCGATGAGCCGATCAGACTGGCCGCCCGACAGCGACACGCCATTTGCGCAGTCAGCACGATGCACGCTGATACCGCGGCCTCTTGTGATGAAGCCCATAATGTCGTCGCCCGGCACGGGCGTGCAGCACTTTGCGAGCCGCACGAGGACATCATCGAGGCCCTCAACGTGCACCGACGCCTGCTTGCGGGCAACCGGGCGACGCCGCTGATGGACGCGCGTAGGCACCTTCTCATCAGCATCACCATCGGTCAGATCCCGCGCAAGCTGTTGAGCAATCGAACGCGGCGACAGGTGATGCTCGCCAACGGCCGCGTAGAGCGAATCGAGGTCTGTGTAGTTGTGGGCTTTCCCGACTTCCGACAAGGACTTGCTGGCGATGAGCTGCTGCACTGGTAATCCTTCGCGGCGCAGCGCCTTCAACAGTTCGTCACGGCCAGCATCAATGGCATCCTCGCGGCGCTCACGGGCAAACCACTGCCGAATCTTGTTACGCGCTCGGGGTGTTGCCACCTGGGCGAGCCAGTCGCGGCTCGGCCCAGCACCATCGACCTTGGACGTGAACACTTCGACAGCATCACCAGAGGTGAGCTTCGTGTCGAGGGGAACAAGGCGCCCGTCGACTCTGGCACCGATGCAGGCGTCGCCCACCTCAGTGTGAATCGCATAGGCGAAGTCCACCGGGGTCGCATCGCGCGGCAAGCTCATGACGTCGCCCTTCGGCGTGAACACGAAGACCTCGTCCTGCTCAAGGTCAATCTTGAGCATCGACATGAACTCATCGGGATCGTTGACCTCTGACTCCCAGTCAACGATGCGGTCCAGCCAGGGAATCTCAGAAGTTGTGGACTTGGACTTGTACTGCCAGTGCGCTGC
>CAYUOD010000245.1:0-4716 GCA_964446225.1 uncultured Acidimicrobiales bacterium
GCGCGCTCAATGGCCGGGAAGTCGGGCCTGGGGTCGACGGTCGGATAGGGGTTGGCGCCGTCGGGCGTGCTCATCTGTGCCTCTGAGGAGATCGGGAACCTGCAAGACAACCAGGATACGGCCTGTGGGGAGTCGGCCGATGCGCCTTTAGCTGCTCAGGTGTTTGCGAGCTTGGCGACCACGGGAGCGAACTCGACCAACGCGTCGGCGCCGATGCCGAGATAGGTGATCCCGAGTTCATTTCGCTGCTGTTCGAGGTCATCAACCATCTCTTCAACAGAGCCCACGAGAGCATGCGGAGACGCCAGTGCCTCGTCTGGAGAAAGGCCGAACCCGGTAGCCAGCGCCTCGGCGAGCGCTTGACGATCATTCGTCACCGAGACGAGGTGCACTCTGGCCTGGAGTTCGATGTCGGCGAATCGATCCCCGGCTCCTTCGGCTACCCATGAGAGCTTCTTGCGGGTCTGCGCGAGCGTGCCATCGCGTCCGGCCTCAGGCCCGATGACCCCCGCGCGCAGGTTCACGTTGATGCCCACGATGTCGGCGAGTCGCCCTGCTGTGCGCAGCATGCGTGGAGCGCCTCCACCGATGACGATGGGGGGCCCTGGCTGCTGGACCGGCTTCGGCATGCCTTCGAGTTCTGAGATCTTGTAATGCTCACCCGCGTAGCTGAGTGGTCCGGCGGCAAACAGGCCCTGGATGATGTGCACAGCTTCGGTCATGCGATCAATTCGAACGCCGGGTGTGTCCAGTTCGATTCCGGCTGCCTCGTAGTCACTGGTCATCCAGCCCGCACCGATGCCCAATTCGAAGCGGCCCTCGGACACGACATCCAGCGTTGCTGCCTCTTTGGCGAGCACGACCGGGTGGCGGTAATCATTGCAGAACATCAGCGAGCCGATTCGTAGGTCGCTTGTTGCTGCGGCAACGGTGGCAAGCGCGGCGATTGGCCCGAGTTGGTCGTCAAAATGGTCGGGTACCGTGAGTGCCGAGTAGCCAAGATCTTCGGCCTGTTTGGCGGTTTCGATGAGCTCGCGGTGGGAGAGCGGCGCACTGCATTGAATAGCGAAGCGGAACGGCCGCGTGCTCTGCGGCGGTGAAGCATTGGTCATCTGGACACACTACGAGCTAGGGGCCGTGGAGTCACAGACGCAGCCCGGTTGAAGCGTTCCTTGCTCAGCGATTGAATCTGCAATCGATCTGTTCTGAACCTTTTGCCGGTAAAGTCGGGCAATGTGATCTTGGAGGATCACTCATGGTCGAGAACGCGTCGTCTGAAATCGACAAGATCGCGGAGCGGTATCTGGTGGGCGTCGCGCGCGTGGATCCCTATGGCGCTGTGAGAGACGGTCTCAGTGTCGATGAGTCTCACTACACGGACTATTCGACAGCTGGAGTCGAGTCTCGGCTGGAGTTTGCCCGCCAGACGAACCAGCTGGTGGCCGGGGCCCGTCCGGAAACTCGTGCGCAGAGGATCACGGCGGTCTGGTTGACAGAGCTGACGGGTGGAGAGATCGCACTCTGGGAAAATGATCTTCATACCCCTGTGCTTCGTTTGCTGGACGGACCCATCGTGGATGTCATCAGCATGTTCAGGCGAGTGCTCTCGCGGGCCCCAGTTGATTGGCGCGAAGCGCAGCAGAGAATGTCTGATGCCCCCAGCGCAATCGCGTCGCTGCAATCCAATCTTGTTGACGGATTGGCGCGCGGCCGAGTCACCACGCGCCGACAGGCCGAGATGTTCGCTGAGTACTGCGAGGACTGCAGTGGGCAGGGTGGTCGCGGGGTTCTTGATTGGCTTGTAGCGGCGGCTGATGTGCCAGCTGGGGAGCAGGACAGTGTTACCAGGTTGGTGGGCGAGACACAGGAGGCACTGGCCGACCTGGCGGTGTTCATGCACCGTGACTATCTACCGGCAACGAGTCCGACAGAGCTCATTGACGGGGCTGGCTACCGGGCACGGTTGAGGTACTACGCCGGTGGCGACCTGGATCCGGTTGAGCTCTATGAGCGCGCACTGGGCCAGACTCGCGCGACGGTGATGAGACTGCGCAGTCTTGCGCACGAGATCACCGGAAATGAGGACGTGAGCGAGGCGATCTGGGCGCTTGAGGCCGACCCCGCAGAGTCGCTGCGCGGTGACCGCGAGCTGTGTCTGTGGCTCACCGAGCAGATCGACGAGATCCACGACTATGTGGCTGGCGGCATTCTGCCCGCCGTCGACGGTCACGTCGGTTTCGACGTTCGCCTGGCACGTGGCGAGTCGAGGTCTGTGCTGCAGTCCTCGGATTCGATGGCGGGAGAGCCGAACGTCATCTGGATAAAGGAGACCGGAGAGCTTGCGATACCCAAGTGGCGTTACCTCTCCCTTTGCCACGCAGTCGTTGTACCAGGAAGCTGGTATCAGCGGAACCGTTGGCTCTCGTCTACCTCTCCGCTGACGAGAGCCCAGCAGCTCATCTTCGACCGGACGGCATACACCGGATGGGGTCACTATTCGACGCTGCTCCTGGATGAGCTTGGCTACTACAGCAGTTGGTCTGCGCAGATCTCTTTTCTCCAAAGGGAGTTGCTGCAGTCGGTGCGGGTGCTCGTGGACGTCGGCTACAACCTGGGCCTCAGCGTCCCCGAGGACAGCGACATTTGTGGCGGGTGCCCGTGGAGCGAGGCCATAGGTACGCAGTTCATCGCTCAGACGACCTTTATGTCGAGACAGGCCGCGGCTGGCGAGATGCGCAGGGTGATCTCGTGCGCTGGGCAGTTTCCGAGTTACCGGGTGCTGAGTGACACGATCATGCACGGTAGGTCTCATGCAGAGTTGGAGTCCGATGATCAGCTCAGGCGCTTCCATGCGGAGGTCCTGGATCTCGGTCCTCTCGGAGCCAAGGACCTTGCTGCTGAGTTGAAGCGTCTGCCGGCATCACCCGGCGGCGCCGGACGAGCGAGCGGCGAGGTAAGTGTCGAGTGAGCTAGGCCGACGCGTGGAATGCGCGCACCTGTGCGACGAAGCGATCCTGTTCGGCGCGGTGGGGCCAGTGGCCGCCGCCTTCCCAGATCTCGATCTCCGCGGACTTGATTGCAGTGGTCAGCCAGGTGCTGTAGTCCCCACCCGGATCGGTCCCATGAACCGCAAGGTACGGAGCTGAGATTCCGTCCGCTATCGCGTCCACGAGGGTGACGAGTTCAGCGTTAGCAAGGGTGAGCACCGGATCCCACACCCCGAGCACGACGTCCTGTTTCGCGGCGGCCGCATACTTCTCGGTGTTCGTGATGACTTCGGCGGGTGTCGTGGGGCCTGCCATGTCAGCGAACATGGCCTGCATGACCGCGGGAAATGCTTCCGATCGAAGTAACTCCTCGGCCCCGAGCAGCAATTCCTGGAAGCCATCAAGCCGGAGCACCTGGTCGACGTTGATGACGCTGGCAGTGTCGTAGCTGCCAGCCGTCGCGCTGACGACGATTCCTCCCAACGAGTGACCAACGAGGTGTGGGCGCTCGAGGTTCAGCTGTGTCGCCAGTTCTACGATGTCGGCGCCAAGGCGCGCGACGCTGTAGTCGCCGCCTGTGCTTGAGGCACCGTGTCCTCTGAGGTCTACCTGGATGACGTCGTGGTCGCTGCGTAGGTCGGCCGCGATCTCGTCCCACGCGTGGAGGTCCTCGGTGATGCCGTGCACGAGGATCACCGTTGGACCCGATCCGGCGCGCTCGTAGTTGATTGATACCCCGTCGCTGGTTGTGATGTTGCTCATAACTGTTCCTCCGGTACGGACCCTAGTCCGAACTCTTCGCCGTCGAGGCGGTCGATCGTGGCGAATTCTTCGACCCGGTGCCTCGTGAGTTTCGTGTAATGGCGGTCGACGTTTCCAATGGCGATTGTGGCCGCGATTGCAACTTGTTCTGGCAGGTTCAGGATCTTGCGTGCAGCGGGTTCCTGGTGGGCGAGAAAGGTGGTGAGAACTCCGCCGAGTCCCATGTTGCGAGCGGCGAGCAGGACATTCTGTGCGAACGGATACACAGATGCGCCACCGATGATGCCAACGCGGTCGAGGTCCTTGTCCATTGCTGACACGGCAGCCAGGTCTACGCACACCACGAGCATCACGGGCACCTGCGCGAACTCGTCCACGAAAGCTGCGGGCGCAGCGACTTGCATGGCAGCTTCGAGATCAACCTCACTGGGAATGCCGGTCGCAGCGAATGGTGTCTCCCCGGCCGATCGTTGGGCCGCGTACTGCCTCCACACGAGCGTGACGAGTTGTTGGATGTGGTCTCGTAGCGCCTGGTCCTTCACCACGATGACGCGCCAACCTTGGCGGTTGCCGCCTGAAGGGGCGAAGCGGGCGGACTCAAGCACTTGATAGATCTGCTCGTCTGCGACCGACTCCTTGGTGAATGCTCGCGCTGCCCCTGTAGTACGGATGACGTCGGCGAAATCCATGCGGTGATCCTTTGTCAACTGGTTGCTGAACGTTCAGGCTAGGTACGATTCGAGGGCTTGCTCGCTGTCTGAGGGGACATCATGGAATTGCTTCGTACGCCAGATGAACGGTTCGAGAACCTGGAGGGGTATCCGTTCTCGCCGAACTACGTAGAGGTACCCAGCGGCGAGGGAGAGTCGCTACGGGTGCACTACCTCGATGAGGGCCCCAAGGATGGTCCGTTGGTGTTGGCGCTGCACGGCGAGCCGAGTTGGTCCTACTTGTATCGCACAATGAT
>CAYUOD010000246.1:0-4700 GCA_964446225.1 uncultured Acidimicrobiales bacterium
CCAAGGGCGGGATCGAAGCGCTCACCCGTGCGATGGCGCTTGATCTCGGGCCTTATGAAATCCGTGTGAACGCGCTGATGCCCGGCTCCATCGACACGATGGGGCTGTCAACCGAGGATCGTGCCTACCGCGGAGTGAATGTACCGCTCGGTCGCATCGGCGACCCCTACGACATGACCGGCGCCGCATTGTTTCTGGCCTCAGACGATGCTGCCTACATCACCGGTGACGTCATCAAGGTGGACGGTGGAATGACTGCACAGCAGCGTTCGGCAACCGTTGACATCATGCCGCCATCCGATTTCCCCAAGATTGAGGACTTGTAACACCATGTCGTTCAGAATCGGTGCCGACGTTGGTGGCACCTTCACTGACATAGTTCTTGAGTTGGCTGACGGCAGTTTTGTCTCCACCAAGCTGCTTACGACACACGCTGCCCCTGACGAGGGCATTCTGGCCGGGATTCGCCAGATCGCGGCAGACAGCTCAGTTGATCTCGCCGACGTCGAGCAGATCATTCACGGCACCACGCTCGCTACGAATGCGCTCATTGAGCGGCGTGGAGCAAAGACAGCACTGGTCACTACAGCCGGATTCAGAGATGTCATTGAGACGCGCACCGAGAGTCGGTTCGAGCAGTATGACCTGAACATCGTGCTGCCGAAGCCGCTCATTGAACGCAAAGATCGCTACGTCATCAGCGAGCGTCTGAATGCTCGTGGCGAGGTGCTGGTGCCATTCGACGAGGCTGGGGCACTCAATCTCATTGACCAGCTCGGGGCGGCCAACTACGAGTCGATAGCAGTTGGCTTTATTCACAGCTATCGCAACGCCGACCATGAGCGTCGATTTCGAGATCTGCTGGTGCAGGCGCTGCCTGATGTGTCCGTGTCGATCAGTAGTGAAGTCTCTCCGCAGATGCGCGAATACGAACGCTTTAACACAGTGTCTGCGAATGCCTATGTGCAGCCACTCATGGCGTCCTATCTCGTGCGACTGCGCGACGAGTTACGGGCGTTAGGCGCGACTTGTCCTCTCTACCTCATTCATTCGGGTGGTGGTCTTATCAGTGTCGAGAGTGCGGCGCAGTTCCCCGTGCGACTTGTGGAGTCAGGTCCCGCGGGTGGCGCAATATTCGCTGCAGACCTCGCTGCTCGCTACGACCGGGATCGGGTGCTCTCCTTTGACATGGGTGGAACGACGGCGAAGATCAGTCTCATTGAGGATTTCACCCCGCAGACAGCAAAGACTTTTGAGGTGGACCGCACCGCGAGATTCAAGAAGGGCAGCGGCATGCCTATCTCCATTCCCGTTATCGAGATGATCGAGATCGGAGCTGGCGGCGGATCCATAGCGAGCGTTGATTCGCTTGGCCAGATTCGCATTGGGCCCCAGAGCGCTGGCTCAGAGCCCGGGCCGGCGGCCTACAACCTCGGGGGTAAGGACGCCACAGTGACTGACGCCAATCTTGAGTTGGGGCGACTACATCCAGACACCTTCGGCGCCACCGGAATCGAGCTGTCATTAGAACATGCGCGCACAGCGATCATCGAATCGGTTGGCGAAGCTCTTGACATGGATCCTCTCACCGCAGCCATCGGGATCTCTGAGGTCGTCGACGAGAACATGGCCAATGCCGCCCGTGTGCACGCCGTGGAGAACGGCAAGGATCTCGCCGGATTTACGATGATCGCGTTCGGCGGCGGAGCGCCTCTGCACGCATCCCGACTGTTGGACAAGCTCGGCCTTGATGAACTGCTGGTACCGCCCGGGGCTGGCGTTGGTTCAGCCATTGGTTTCCTGCGGGCACCGTTTTCGTATGAGGCGGTGCGAAGTTTCTACACGAACACTGTCGACTTCGACATTGTGGGAGCCAATGTTGTCCTCGCAGAGCTGGCCCACGAGGCCGAGTCTTTTGTGCGGGAGGGCACAGATGCAGAACTTGTCACCTTGCGGCAGGTATCAATGCGCTACGCCGGTCAGGGTTGGGAAATACCCGTCGATCTCGAGGCTGGAGAGTTTGACGAACTTGCATCCGAGCTTCTCGCAGCCAAGTTCACGAAGGCCTACGTTGAGTTCTTCGGTCGGGCGATCGACGATCTCGCGATCGAGGCGGTGAGCTGGGCGGTGCGGGTGTCATCGGTGCAGGATCGGCCAGACGCAGTTGGCTTTGTCGAATCATCTTCGAGCCATACTGCAGACACTCCGCATAGACAGATGTATGACCCAGCCGTTTCCAACAACACCAGCGCTGCGATTGTGCAGCGTTCTGAGCTCGTACAAGGAGTCGGCTTGCAGGGCCCAGCTGTGATTATCGAGCCACAAACCACAACCGTTCTCGGGTCCCATCACCTGTGCGTCATGCAGCCGGATGGCACCTTGTTCATCACACGGACCGGAGAGCGCTCATGAGTAGCACAGTCGAGATTGTTGATCAGGCTGATGAGAAGCGCCGTGAACTCCAGAACCAGGTGATGTGGAATCGCCTTATTTCCGTACTTGAAGAGCAGGCGGTGACGCTCATTCGTACAGCGTTCAGCACATCAGTTCGAGAGGCAGGCGATTTGTCCGCCGGCGTGTTCGACCGCAATGGCCGCATGATTGCCCAGGCCGTCACGGGCACCCCGGGCCACGTCAATACGATGGCCGCGGCTGTGCCTCACTTCATCAATGACATTGGCCCGCAGCGCATCTATCCGGGCGATGTCTACATTACGAACGACCCATGGAAGGGCACAGGCCACCTGCATGACATCACGGTCACGACGCCGGTGTTCGTTAACGATGACCTCATCGGGTTCTTCGCATCGACGGCGCACGTTGTGGACATAGGCGGCAGAGGCTACGGACCCGACGCTCGCGAGGTTTATGAAGAGGGCATCTGTATCCCGATCATGAAATGGGTTGAGCGAGGTGAACTGAACCACGATCTCGTGAACATGCTGCGCAACAACGTGCGCGAGTCAGATCAGGTCATTGGGGACATTCACGGCCTGGCCGCGTCCAATGAGACTGGGCGCAGGCGTCTGTTGGACATGCTCAGTGAGTTCGAACTCGCGGACCTCGACGACCTGGCTGAGTTCATCTTTGAACGCACCCGAGCAGCAACTCTGGGCGCGCTTGAGTCGGTCCCGAATGGCGTCTACACGAACGATATGACGGTCGATGGCTATGACGACACACTCACTTTGTGCGCCACGATCACTGTCACTGATGGAGGCATGCACGCCGATTTCACGGGGACATCGCCAACCAGTCACTTCGGTATCAATGTGCCACTTGGCTACGCCAGTGCCTACTTCACCTACGGCATGCTCGTAGCGCTCGCGCCAGAACTGCCCAACAACTTCGCGTCGCTCTTGCCGTTCACCGTCAGTGCTCCCAAGGGAGTGGTGCTCAATGCCGAGCATCCCGATCCGGTGGCTGTGCGCCATGTCATTGGCCATTTCGTTACTGATCTTTGCCTTGGGGCCTTCGCGAACACGCTGCCCGACGTCATTCCGGCCGAGGGTTCAGGGGCACTCTGGAACTTCCAGGCGAGTGCACGCTCGGCCGACAAATCCAATCCAAAGCCGCCTGTAGAACTCCTGATGTTCAACAGCGGCGGCACGGGGGCACGGCCGACGCTGGACGGCATCACTGCCACGGCGTTCCCGTCTGGTGTACGCACGATGTCCACCGAGGCCACCGAGCAGATCGGACCGATCATCATCTGGCGCAAGGAGATCCGGCCAGACAGCGGGGGAGCGGGGCGATTCAGGGGCGGGCTTGGCCAGGTCATCGAGGTCAGCCCATGCGATGGCTATCTGTTTGAGTTCTCCGCGATGTTTGATCGCGTCGAGAACCCGGCCAGGGGCAGACACGGAGGCTCTGCAGGCGCTGCTGGAAAGGTGTACCTCGACGATGGCACCCCGTTCGCCAGCAAGGGTAAGCAGACGGTCCCCGCTGATCGGCGGCTCATTCTTGAGCTTCCCGGGGGTGGAGGATTTGGAGATCCCGGTGAGCGCGATCCAGAGGCGGTGGCAAACGACATCCTGCAGGGCTACGTGACCGCTGAGCCGGGTGGGTAACGACACGCTGGCAGATTCCTATGACGTCGTATGTATCGGTGGCTCGCTCATGGGGAGTTCAGCCGCATACTTCCTGAGTGAGAATCCGGACTTTGACGGCAGCGTGCTCGTAGTCGAACCCGACTGGAGCTACGAGAACACCTCCACCATGCGCTCTCAGGCCAGTATTCGGGAGCAGTTCTCGAACCCGGTGAATATTCGAGCAAGCCAGTTCGCCATGGACTTTGTTGAGGACTTTCACAACAACGTTCAGGTCGATGGAGAGGCTCCGGAGATCAACTTCTTCGGTACTGGCTATCTGTTCCTGGCCAAGAGCAACGCGCAGTTGGAGAGTCTGCGTATGGTGCACAAGATTCAGCGCGGCGAGCTTGCAGATGTGCAGATGCTGGATCAGGCTCAGTTGGGCGAGAAGTTTCCTTACATGACCACCGCTGATCTTGTCGGAGCACGCCTCGGCGGATTGCGTGAAGGTTCCATGGAGGCCTGGTCCCTGCTGCAGGGCTTCCGTAATCGCGCCCGGTGTAACGGCGTGACCTACATCAAGGACCGGGTTGTGGGTCTGGATCGAACGGGGAGCCGGGTGACCTCTGTGCGCTTGGAGTCGGGGGCCGCGGTTGGTTGTGGCTACGT
>CAYUOD010000247.1:0-4695 GCA_964446225.1 uncultured Acidimicrobiales bacterium
CTCGTTGAAGATGAGGTAGATCGCTGCAAGGACCGGAACAAGACGGTCGGGCAGCGCCTCAGGCGCAGGGATGCGGTATGAGATGTTGTTGTCACGGATCTTGCGCTTGGCTCGCACGAGGCGCTGGGCCATGGTTGATTCTGGAACGAGAAATGCGCGGGCGATCTCGGGCGTCTGAAGCCCGCCAAGGAGCCGCAACGTGAGCGCAACCTGGGTATCTGGTGATAGCGCGGGGTGGCAACAGAGAAAAATCAGCCTGAGTTGATCGTCGGGCACGACATCCAGATCGCCCATGTCCGGTGTCACCGCAGGCTCAGGATCGTGGATGTGCTGGGCGGCGAGATGGCGGGCTGTGCGCGTCGATTCACGGCGGAGATGATCGATGGCACCGTTGCGTGCTGTGGTGGTGATCCAGCCTCCGGGGTTGGGAGGTACGCCATCTGCTGGCCAACGCTGGGCTGCCTTCGCGAACGCGTCGGCGACAGCGTCCTCAGCGAGGTCGACATCACCCAGCACCCGAACAAGCGTCGCGGTGCAGCGGCCCACCTCCCGCCGGTAGATCTCGTCGAAGGTGTTCGCATCGAACGTCATGCTGTCCAGGGGCTTCCGGTGCTACAAACTCATGAAGGGGCGCACTTCTACCGGACCCATGCACGCCTCCGAAGCCTTGTGGGCCCATTCCAAAGCCTCGTCCAGGTCGGCGCAGTCGATGACCGTGACTCGGCCGATCTGTTCGTTGGCCTTCACGTATGGACCGTCCGCCATCGAGATCTTGCCGCCGCTGTCGCTCACGACCGTTGCAGACCCGGGCTCGGTGAGCGTTCCGAAGAACACCCGGACGCCAGAGGCCTTGAGTTCGGCCTGATAGGCGCAGACCCGCGTCGCCGCTGTTTCAACGGGTTCGGGACGCACTTCGGTCGGGCTTCCATCGCTCCATACTGACAGCAGATACTGCGGCATTGTCGTCTCCTATCGTGTTGTCCGTCTGTTCGTCTCATAACAACCACGAACGACGGTCGCCGAATCGACAGCGCGACGACCGTTGAATACGGCCTGGCGCCTACTACTGTCGATGTCATGAAACTCAACGAGGCGGACAGCTTCTCAGCGGTAGAAATCAGTGATCTGTAGCGATCGGTCCAGTGGCTTGCCTATGCTGATCGCGCAAAAGAACTTGCCGAGGCCGTGACCCGATCTACTTATGTGGTGTCGGCGCGCGATGGTGAGAGATTGGTCGGCATGGCGCGTTGCTTGAGCGACGACTGGTCCATCTTCTATCTCCAGGATGTGCTGGTTCATCCCGAATATCAGAACCAGGGACTCGGCAAGAGGCTGCTTGACCGGTGTCTCCAAGGGTTTGCTCACGTGCGACAGAAGGTGCTGCTGACCGATGATGAGGAATACCAGCATCGCATGTACAGGTCGGCTGGTTATCAGGATGTGGCGACGCTGAAGGAGGCGCCGCTGCACGCCTTTGTCCGTATCGAGGGCATGGTTTTGCGTTAGCCCCCAGAGTTCATTGCTGATGACGCGAAGACCTAGGTCGGAGGTGTCGCACCCTTTTGGTTCACGATGTCTCCGTAGAGCTGTGGCTGCCGGTGTACTTCGAAGTTGAAGACTGACTTCTTGTACGAGTTACACAGGTCCAGGTCGGCGACTGCAATTGCGAGCTCGTCGCCCCAGGTTGTGCAGGACGCTGCGATTTCGCCGCTTGGTGCGACGATGCAGCTGTTTCCAATCATTGGCACGCCCTCTTCGACGCCGGCCTTGGCGACACCTACGACCCAGGTTCCGTTCTGGTAGGCGCCAGACTGCATGACCAGTTGGTTGTGGAAGTTGGACAGCACGTCGTGCTCTGGGGCGGGTGGATTGTGTACAGGGGTGTTGTAACCAATAGTGATCAGCTCTGCACCACCGAGCCCGAGTATGCGGTAGGTCTCTGACCAGCGACGGTCATTGCAGATCGCCATCCCGACGACGCCGCCAAAGGCCTGCCAGGTCTGGAATCCCTCGGGGCTGATCTCGAAATAGCGCTTTTCGAGGTGCTGGAACTCGCGCCACGGCTCATGTTCGGCATGGCCCGGCAGATGAACCTTGTGGTACTTGCCGACGATTGTCCCGTCGCGTTCGACCATGATCTGGGTGTTGTAGCGGTGGCCGTCCTCGGTGAGTTCGGCGTAGCCGAGACAGAATCCGATTTTGCGCTCTACGGCTGCATCAAAGAGTGGCTGCGTGATGGCTGACGGCATCTCGGTTTCGTAGTACTCGTTGAGTTCGTCCTCGTCTTCCATGTACCAGCGGGGGAAGAAGGTCGTGAGGGCGAGCTCTGGGAAGACCACCAGATCACAGCCGCGGTCAGCAGCGCGGTGTAACAGATCGAGGAGTCGAGCTACGACAGCCTTGCGATCATCGGCCTTCTGGATCGGGCCTAGCTGCGCAGCAGCGATGGTGATTTCACGGGTCATGGGAGATCCTTTTGGTCGCTTGCCAGAGTCATCATGACGCGCAGAAGCGTGTTTGCGCCTGCTTCCAGGTCATCGGGGTCAGTATCTTCCGCGGGATTGTGGCTGATGCCACGTTTTGACGGTACGAATATCATCCCGGAGGGGCAGACCCTTGCCAGCATCTGGGCGTCGTGGCCCGCGCCGGACGGCATACGGCGGTGGATAAGGTCGAGCGACTCTGCGGCAGCCTCGACCTCGTTGACGACAAGCGGATCGAAGTCGACAGGCTCGAAGCGGGCCAGCACCCGAGACGAGATCGTCACGCCCTCAGCTTCCGCGATTCTGTCGCACTCAGCGGCACAACGCTGTTCGGCATCACGCAGAATCTGCTCGTCGGTGTTCCGAAGATCGACAGTCAACACTGCCTTTGACGCGACGACGTTGATGAGATTCGGAGTCAGTGTGACGGCCCCGCAGGTCGCCACCTGGTGGCCACCGATGTCCGCCGCGAGACTGCGTACGTACTGCATGAGGTGGCCAGCGACGTAGCCCGCGTCGTGGCGGTGCGACATCGGCGTTGTGCCCGCGTGGTTGGATTCACCTGAGATGGTGAGTTCCTGCCAGGAGATGCCCTGGACCTGCTCTACAACGCCAATGCGGACCCCCTCGGCTTCGAGGACCGGTCCCTGTTCGATGTGGAGTTCGACATAAGCCCGCGGCACGGCCCCGGGCACGGGGGTGGCTCCCATGTAGCCGATGCTCTCGAGGTCGTCGCCGAAGCGGGTGCCGTCGATCCCGACGGTGTCGAGAGCACTCTCGAGTGGCATTCCGCCCACGTATACGAGGCTGCCCATCATGTCCGGCGCGAACCGGGCGCCCTCTTCGTTGGTAAAGAACGCGACGGCCAATGGGTGTTGCGTCGTGATGCCGGCGTCGTTGAGTGTGGCGACGACTTCGAGTCCTGCAAGTACGCCGAGGTTGCCGTCGAAGCGCCCGCCGCTGGCGACGGTGTCAATATGTGATCCGCACATTACGGCTGGCCCAGCGCTCAGCCCGGCCCGTGTTCCCACGACGTTGCCCAGATGATCGATGCCAACTTCCAGTCCCAGCGCGTGCATCCACTCGACGACGAGATCTCGCCCGAGTTTGTCTTCTTCGGTGAGCGCGAGGCGCGCGCAACCCCTGTGTTCTGGCTCAGCGCCGACGATTGCGCCAATGGCGCCGAGGGTCTCGATGCGGTCAAGCAGTCGAGCGAGGTCTATGTGGAGTTCTAACTGGTCCATACCCGTCGGATTCTACAAGTTGTTGAAGCCCCCGTCAGCCAGCAGTTCTGTGCCCGCAAAGTCAATACACTCTGGGCTGTGAACTTTGATCTGAGCGAAGAGCATGAAGCATTCAGAAACGTAGTCCGTGATTTTGCTGACAAGGAAATCCGGCCTCACGTTGAGGCCTGGGACCGGGATCACTATTTTCCGATCGACACCGTGAAGCAGATGGGGGATCTGGGTCTGTTCGGGCTGGTGTTCCCCGAGAAGTACGGGGGAGCGGACGCTGACTTCACGACCCTGTGTGTGGCAATAGAAGAACTTGCCCGGGTGGACTCATCGATGGCGATCACGCTTTCGGCGGGTGTCGGACTTGGCGCTATGCCGGTTTATGCCTTTGGCACTGACGAGCAGCGCGAAGAATGGCTACCTGATCTGGTGGCTGGTCGGACCTTGGGCGCGTTTGGGCTCACCGAACCGGACGCGGGATCTGACGCTGGGGCCACACGCTCCAAGGCGAAGCTCGACGGAGATGAGTGGGTCATCAACGGTGCGAAGGCGTTCATCACTAATTCGGGCACCGAGATGACTTCGATTGTGACGGTCACTGCCCGCACTGAGTTGGGTATCAGTGCCTTCGTGATTCCTGCTGGCACTGAGGGCTTAGAGGTCGAACCGGCCTATCGGAAGATGGGTTGGCACGCGTCGGACACCCACGGCCTGGTGCTCAGTGACTGCCGTGTGCCGTCTGCGAACTTGCTCGGTGTCGAGGGCAAGGGTTTTCAGCAATTTCTCGCGACTCTCGACGACGGACGTATCGCAATAGCGGCTCTCGCTGTCGGTCTTGCGCAGGCCTGCCTGGATGAAAGCGTGGAGTACGCCAAGACGAGACATGCCTTCGGTGGACCCATCGGTCGAAATCAGGCGGTGTCGTTTGCCTGCGCCGATCTCTCGGTTCAACTTGAGGCTGCTCGCTTGCTGACCTA
>CAYUOD010000248.1:0-4646 GCA_964446225.1 uncultured Acidimicrobiales bacterium
CCCACACCGAGGTCAATGCGGCCCGGGTGCAGCGTGGCCAGGGTGCGAAACGTTTCGGCGACCTTGAACGGGGCGTAGTGGGAGAGCATGACGCCACCCGAACCAACACGAATCCGCTCAGTGGAACTGGCGATCCGCGCAATCAGGATCTCAGGGGCAGCGCCGGCGAGACCTCGGGAGTTATGATGCTCAGCCACCCAGTAGCGGTGGTAGCCAAGCGCGTCGACGTGGGTCGCGAGGTCGATGCTGTTCCGAAGTGCCTCAGCGGCATCCGAGCCAGCAGAGATCGGGGACTGGTCAAGCACGCTGAGCCGCAACTCCGGCTGTGGGGATCGATCCTGCATGCGTCAATCCTTCACTATCCGGCGCATGCAGAGCGAACCGTGCCAAGAGTCCTCAGCCGAGCTACGCGCTAGATGCTCCAGCCGTGACGAGTTTGGCGACTCGGTCAGCGAGATCGTCGCTGACCGATTCCCCGGTGAGGAGCAGTCGCACCCACAGCGGACCGATGAGCGTCTCGATGATCAGGTTCGCGTCGCTGTCGGCCGGGAGTTCACCCCGTTCGATTGCCCGGTCCACCATGACGGCCGACGAGCTGAGGCGACTAGCCCAAAAGCTGTGCATCGCCTTCCCAAGATCATGCGAACACGCTGCCGCCACAACGACTGACTTTGCACGCCGCCGGCCGCCTTCTGAGCTGATATTGGCGACGATGGACCGGACGAACGCCTGCAGATCAGAGGCGAGTGCTCCGGTGTCAGGAATGGGCACAGCCTCTTCACTACTCAGGTTCGCCGCATCAGCAATAAGTGCCGATTTCGTCGGCCACCGTCGATACACCGTGGTCTTGTGTACCCCGGCGCGGGCGGCGACGTCTTCCACGCTCAGTTGGTCGTACCCCACGTCCGTCAGCAACTCGGCCGCTGCTTGGAGGACATCGCTGCGCACACGGGCCGCTCGACCCCCCGGCCGTTGCTCGCCGACACGAACCTGTGCATCACTCATGAGGGAAGCTTATCGCAAATTTAGTTGCTTTAGTAGGCAGAATCCCCCATACTGGTAACGCAACGAGAGTTGCGACAACCAAGAAGGTCTTCATGCACTACAGCCTCCACTCGGAAATCGAAATCGACGCTGCGCCACAGGCAGTCTGGGATGTACTCACCGATCTTGACAAGTACGAGGAGTGGAACCCATTCGTCATCTCCGCCCAGGGCGACATCGAAGTAGGCGAACAACTCACAAATCGGCTCCAACCCCCAGGTGGCAAGGCCATGACTTTCACACCAACAGTCACCGAGGTCACGCACGCGAAGTCATTCGAGTGGCTCGGCCACCTCGGAGTTCCCGGGCTGTTCGATGGTCGGCACCGCTTCGAACTTGAGCCGACACCAAGTGGCGCCACACGCCTCACGCACAGCGAACAGTTCAGTGGCATCCTCGTGCGACCGCTGCGCAAGTCCCTTGATGGCAAGACCCTTCAGGGATTCGAAGCGATGAACAAAGCCCTCAAGGCCCGCGCTGAAGCACCCATCAAGCACGAGGCCTGAACGTAGCGGTCAATCGTCGACGACTAGCCAATCGCTTTGAGCGCTACCTCTCCGAGGAGGCCAATCCGGTCTGTGTTGTGACCGTTCGCGGGGAGGTTGATGGTGAGACCGTCGATGCCAGTAGCCATCGCTGCCTGCAGTTGTTCGCCGACGGCGTCGGCATCGCCAAAGATCAGAACTGCCTTGGCCATCTCGACGACCTCGTCATTCCAGCCCTTCATAGCTGCCATCTCGCGCAGGTCGTCATCAGCAGCTTCCATGGTCGGCGCGATGCATACCATCTGAAGCTTGGTCACCTTGATCTCAGAACGAGCCCGGCCCAGGCGCGCACAGTGAGCAGCGAGGGCGTCGAGTTTGCGCGGTATCTCCTCGATTGGTCCGCCGGACAGATTCGACTCATCCGCGTACTGGGCGACCATCCGCAGCGTCTTCTTCTCGCCTGACCCACCAATCATGACCGGAATCCGAGACAGTGGAGCAGGAGAGTTGACCGCAGCCGACACCTGATAGTGCTTCCCGTCCAGGCTGACGGTTTCGCCTCGCAACAGAGGAACAAGGATCTGCAGTGACTCCTCGAGTTTCTCGAACCGATCGGTAAAGGTGCCGAATTCATAGCCCAGCGAGTCGTGTTCCAACTCGAACCAACCAGCACCGATACCAAGGCTGGCGCGACCGTTCGAAACGTGATCCAAAGCAGTGATCGTCTTTGCCAGCAATGTTGGATGGCGATACGTGTTGCCAGTCACAAGTGCGGACAGGCGGACTTTGTCTGTGTGCTGCGCCAATGCCGAAAGCATCGTGTAGCACTCGAACATCGGCTCATCTGGTGAGCCGAGCATCGGAAGTTGGTAGAAGTGGTCCATCACGAAGACCCGGTCGAACCCTGCAGCCTCCGCGGCCCGGGCCTGCGCGACTACCCGGCAAAATATGTCTGCCGGCTCAGTATTTGGGTAAGTGAAGTTGGGGATCTGGTAACCAAGTCGAGTCATTTGCTGGAGTCCTACTCTGATTCAAGAAACGAAGGCTGACAGAATTCTCGTAAAGTGTCAGCATTTAGAGACTGACAAAATTGTGCAATTGTGTCAAGCTCAAGACATGTCGACGGCCGCCAAGTTCCTGCAGGAAGACACGAAACGCGCTGCCATTGAGAGCGCGGCCATCGCAGAGTTCTCTGCACGCGGATTCGCGGCGACCTCTATGGCAAACATCGCAAGCGCCGCGGGCATGTCACGCCCAGCGCTCTACCAGTACTTCCGGAACAAGAACGACATTTTCGTATCGGCGTTCACCGCACTGTTCAACGCGACAACAGACCGCGCCCTCGCGGCACTGTCCGAACCGGGCTCGGTTGCCGAACAGTTGGATGGATTCCTGCAGCGCTTCGAAGGGGACCTCTGGGAGTACACAGCTGCCTCACCACACAGCGAAGAACTCATGAGTGCGAAATACGAGTTTGCCGCTGAGCCAGTGTTATCAGTCATTGCCCGTCTCTTGGCTGGACTCAGCGACTACTTGGATCGGGTCGATCCAAGGCGCTCATCGGCGCCCGCTCGGGCGCGGCGCGAAGAGTGGCTCGAAGTGCTGCAACTCTCCCCCAAGGGATTCAAGATCGACGAACCGACCGTAACCACCTATCGCCGTCGCCTCACGACTCTGTCTCGCAGTGTGGCTGCTGACATCGAATCAGAGTAGTCGCCGCGAATTCACCGACCCCGGGCCGAAGCTCAGCCACGGATCGCCAGGCGTTGGTCCTCACGCACGATAACGACCGACCTTCTGCTGGACTCTGACGCCTCGAGATGGAGCATTGGGGCCGGAACGTCCGCGAGGCCAAAGCGCTGACCGGTGAACGGTGAGAGCACCATCGCTCGCACCTGGCGGCCAACTCCCCCGGTGAGGCGGTTACCGCCCTCACCTCGACGATCACAGGGGTGCCCTTCGGAGCGAGAACACTGCGCAGCCGTGACAGGCTGTTGCGGCCGCCGATATCGAGAATGAGGTCGTAGTTACCCTCGCCGTCCACGAAGTCTTCCCTCGTGTAATCGAACACCTCAGTCGCCCCAAGTTCGCGCACCCTGTCGATCATGCCCTGACCACAGACGCCCGTCACATGACTGCCCAGGGACTTGGCGATCTGAACAGCGAAGGCTCCAACGCCCCCAGAAGCTCCGACGATCAGCACTCTCTGGCCTGACTGCAGGTCGCCAACATCAGTCAGCGCCTCTAGGGCGGTGATTCCTGACACCGCAGAGACCGCAGCCTGCTCAAAGCTGACGTTCAAAGGCATCTTTGCAAGCTTGGTCTCCTCAGCGGTCGCGTACTCGGCGAATGAACCCTTGCCGATTCCAAAGACCTCGTCACCCGGCACAAACCGGGTCACGTCGGCGCCGACCTCGATGACACGACCGGCGATGTCAAGCCCGAGCACCGGGTTCTTTGGTCGGGTAACTCCGAAACCCGCCAAACGAACGAAATACGGCAACCCGGTCATCAGATGCCAGACACCGCGGTCCACACCGGCAGCGTAAACCTCGATAAGGACTTCCTTCGCTGTGACCTCGGGCCGCTCAATCGTGCGCAACTCAAGGACATCCGCCGACCCGTACTGAGCCTGGACGATCGCTTGCATCTGCGCGGCCTCCCCTTGCTCGGAAGTCGTCGTGTCGTTGCGTTCTTGTGTGGCATGCAGCTTGTTCTCCTCTAGTTCGAGGGCGCGATTGGACTCGCGGACGACATCGGTATTGAACAATTCACCATCCGCAAGCTTGCTTCTGCCCTCGATACGAAGCCAATGACGATCTATCACCACGTCCCCAACAAGGAGGCAATTCTCGATGGCATGGTGGACATCGTCTTCGCCGAGATAGCGCTGCCACCCACAGACACCGACTGGAAGTCAGCGCTCCGGTTGCGCTCAGTTTCAGCACGAGAGGTACTCGCCCGTCATCCGTGGGCCGGCCCCATGATGAACTCTCGCACCAGTCCCGGACCAAAGACACTGCATCACCTGAACGCGGTCATCGAACTGCTTTCGCCAGGCCGGATTCTCAGTCACGATGACTGCCCACGCCTTCGCTCTCATCGACAGCTACATCT
>CAYUOD010000249.1:0-1987 GCA_964446225.1 uncultured Acidimicrobiales bacterium
GACACGGGCACACCTGAGACGTTGCTCCAAGCGAACTACGACATGATCGATGGGCGCCGTACGTTGCCACTCGATAACGCCGTGCTACAGGGTGAGATTCATAGTTCGGCGATCGTGAGGCGGTCCGCGGTGGGCGCGGATGCGTTCGTGCGGGCGGATGCGACAGTCATCGACTCGGTGGTGATGGGTTCGGCCGTCGTTGGCGAAGGTGCTCATGTAGCCGGTTCGATACTCGGCGAGCGGGTGCGTGTCGGTGAGGGCGCTGTGGTGACCGATGGCAGTGTCATCGGCGATGGCGTGGAGATTCCGGCTGGCGAGACTGTCTCAGCCCGTCGCGTTCCTGAGCCGACTTAGCGGAACAGGTCCTCGCTGGCGGGTCGGATGATCTCGTCTTTCACGCTCGCCTGACGAAGCCATGACGGTTCTACCCCGCGCACAATCGCCGCGGGCATGCCGTTTGCCTTCCCCATGACAAGATCAGCCGCAGCTGCTATCTCATCCACGACGGCGACCTCAGTCACCGCCAACTCGCGGCCCAACGCATCCGGCGTGCCGCGCAGGTCGACAACAGCCGCGATTCCGGCGCAGCCGATCGCCACATCGGTGACGCCTCGTCTCCAGGGTCGTCCGAAGGTATCCGAGACGATGACGCCGATCTCTATTCCGAGTCTTGCTTTGATTTGATCACGGATGCGTCGGGCTGAGCGATCGGAGTCTTCGGGCAACAATGCAACGGTGCCGTCTATGACGTTCGATCGGTCTACCCCGGAGTTCGCGCAGATGAACCCGTGCTTGGTCTCTGTGATGATAAGCGCCCCGCGCCTGCGCAGTACGCGTACCGCTTCGCGTTCGGCGACCGGGCGGTGGGAGTCGGGGTCGTCTGGGTCGATCTCCACGATCTGGCCTTCGGCTTTTGACACGACTTTCTGCGTGACGACAAGCACGTCGCCTGCGATGAGCCGTGGCCGCTGTTCGGTCGAACCGTCGGCTGCCGCGAGGATGATTCCCGTGAGGTCGTCACCCTTAGAGATCTCGCCGATCTCACTGATTCCGAGGATCTGCAGGTTCATCTGAGTGCCACTTTCGCGAGCAGTTCCGCTGCGCCTGGTTCGCTCATGATCGTGCGAGTCGCCTCGGCGTTCATACCAAGCGACCGTAGTTCTGGCAGCGACGCTCGATCGGCTTCGTCCACGATCATTGTTCCGACCCAGCTCTCGTACAGTTCTGCGACGCCCACCGCATCGGCCCTGTGCCCGAGCTCGCGCATGAGCCTGTCTGCGGGACCCTTGAGCGCCTTTCCTCCTACGAGGGGCGACACGGCCACAATGTCGTCCCGACGCTGCTCGAGGGCTGCCTGGAGTCCATCCAGGGCCAGGAGGGGGCCGATGGACACGATGGGATTCGACGGAGCGACGATGATGCGGTCTGCGATTTCGATTGCGGCCAGGACTCCTGGCGCCATGCTGGCTTCGCTTGCGCCGCGAAACTCCACGGATTTGATGGGCACCGAGTGCTGATGCTTCACGAAGTACTCCTGAAAGCTCAGCTCGCCAAGCGGCCCGTCGCTCTGCAGGATCGTGCGCACGGGGTCATCTGACATCGGTATGAGTTGCTGGTGAATCTTCCAGGCCGACGTGATTTCCTGAGTCACCTGGCTGAGCGTCGCGCCCTGCGAGATGCGCTGTGTCCGGTAGAGGTGCGTCGCCAGGTCCTGATCACCCAGGCCGAACCAGGTTTCGCCACCGTAGCGTTTGAGGGCCTCCATCGCGGCCCAGGTTTCGCCCTTGAGGCCCCATCCCAGCTCGTCGTTGTTGGCGCCGGCCAGCGTGTAGGTGATCGTGTCAAGGTCTGGGCTGATGCTCAGTCCATGCAGAGTGAAGTCGTCGCCGACGTTCACGATCGCAGTGATCTCCTCGGCTGGCATGACCAGGCTGAGCGCTCGCATCATGCGAGCCGCGCCGACGCCGCCAGCGAGCACCACTATGGG
>CAYUOD010000249.1:2087-4635 GCA_964446225.1 uncultured Acidimicrobiales bacterium
CAAATTCTGCTTGACGCCCATCGATGCCCGGCTGCCTTCGTTTGGAACGGACCAGTGGAGCGGTCGAGCGCAGTTACTCGGCCTAAGCGTCACGCTTCTTGTCTTCCGCGGAAGACTTTTCGGCGTGCTGTGAGACCCAAAGCGATGTCACACCCCCCTGGCAGAATAGGCGTTGACCAGCATATTTGGGAGGGGTCGGATGCTTGCGACAGTCGAACAGGCCGGGGGGTCGTATGGCGGGGGTGAGGACGTGGATTGGGAGACTGCGCCCATGGCTGAACTGGAGGATCAGTTGACCTTGTTCGCAGCGCGAATAGCGTCCGCGACCGCGGTCTGGTTGGGTTGGCTAGCGATATTTGATCGCCGAGCCGGGTACGAGTTGTGGGGTTGCCGCAGCACAGCGCACTGGTTGAACTGGAAATGTGCGATGTCCACGACAACGGCCCATGAGCATGTGCGTGTCGCCAGAGCCCTCGAATCATTGCCAGCAACCAGGGCAGCGTTTGGTGACGGCCGATTGTCCTATTCGAAGGTGCGGGCCATCACTCGAGTGGCGACCGTTGACTCTGAGGGGGAGCTATGTGAGCTGGGTCTGGCCGCTACAGCAGCACAGGTCGAGTCGATTTGTGCCGGGTACCGGCAGGCTAGGCAAGATGGTGATCGGTCTGAACAGGACCAGGCTGCAGATGCCCACAGGGCTCGGCGTGTCTCATCTCGGGACAACTATGACGGCTCCACCACAATTACAATTCTGCTGCCCACCGCAGATGCCGACGCTTGTGAGAAGGCTATCGGCGCTGAGGTAGATGCGATTATCGCTGACGGGACGTCAGACGCGATGACAGTTCGAGAGGCAATCAGCGAACGTGATGGCATCGCCGCGGTGAGAGCGGACGCATTTGTCAATCTGCTCACCAACTCCCGGCCTGATACTGGTGCTGAGTTTGCGTCCGCGAGGGTTGAGGTGCTTGTCGATATCAACCAACTTGCCAACAGTGACAACACCGACCACTCTGGTCTGCTTGATGAGTCAGTCTGTGACACCGGTGGAACCAGGATCGCCCCCGAAGTCGCACGACGTTTGGGCTGCGACGCTCAGATTCGGTCACTCATCCAAGACGCACAGGGCGCTCCGTTGTCTGTCGGCCGCGAGTCCCGAGTCGTTCCCCGCCGGATACGGCGGGCGTTGAATCGACGGGATCAGAATCGCTGCCAGTTCCTGGGCTGTGGCGCGACTCGGCGTCTGCACGCCCATCACATCGTCCACTGGGCTAACGGCGGCCCAACCGAACTCGACAATCTTGTGCTGGTCTGCAACTTCCATCATCACCTGCTGCACGAGCACGGCTGGACTATCGAGGTCAACTCCGACGGCGGCCACAACTGGATCACCCTAGACGGTGAATCCGCCACCGTGAGAGTCTTCCGCGGAAGACACAGTGAACTCGGCGGCGACCACACAGATCCCAGCCTCATCCATAAGCTCTCAGGAGACACGCTTCATGACCTGAGTTGGATCACCACCGCCCTCATCCACAACGAAAACCTGGCCAGGCGCCGGCATTAGGGATGCGCTCACCGACACCTAGGCGTTCTCCACAGCACGGCAGAGGCGTGCCGACTCTGGAGCCCAAGGGATGTCGTGATTGCCTGGAGTTGAATCAGAGGTCAGAGCATCGCCCAGTTACCGGCCTGAAGGGTCCCTGGACTGTGAGCCCGCTTCCGTGGGATGGCTGGCCTCGGGGATGGTGACATGCTGACCAGCAAGCAACGCAATCTGATCGGCGCTCTCGTCGGTGGGTTAGTGGGGCTCGTCTTTGCTTGGGTGGCCGGCGTGGTCGGAGGATTGCTCGTTCCTGGCGCTCTAGCGAGGTTGCTGACGATAGCGACCCGTAGCCCCAGAATCGGGGCCACGAGCACGACACAGTGACACCACCAATCTGGGGTGATTGCCGAGCTTTTGTGTACTCAGTAGCGTTGCGTGAATCTCAACTCCTAGGAGACAGGTGTCTTCCGACTCTGACAGTCAGTCGAAATCTCAGGATTCGCCGGATCCAGCCTTCGATCATGCGGCCCTGTTGCGCGAGATCGACGCGGAAGTGCAACGCAGGCGGGCAGCGGGGGACCTGACGCCCGAGTTCGAGCGCGAGCTGGACATGGCGTTCGCCGATCATGCGCCAGCGGCGGCTCTTGGCGGTGACCTGGATTCGATGCTGGACCAGTTTGAGCACGCCGCGTTCATCGATGTTGACGCACCGGTCGACTCCGCTCGCCCGGGTGGAGCGCAGGTGAAACTTGTGCTGCGCAAGGCAATGGCTTTCAACTTTCGCCATATCGCCTACCAAGTTGGTGCCATGGGACAGGCGCAGCTCATGATTATGAGAGCGATGCGCGAAGAGCAGCTGCGTCAGGCCCGCTATGTGCCCGGCGCGTCGGAGGCTGTCACCGAACGGATCCGTGGCCTCCAACAAACCCCTTTCGAGCTGCCGGAACAACGAATTATCGAGCTCGTCGGGACCCCTTCGGGTCGCGTTGCCGTAGTCGGCGC
>CAYUOD010000250.1:0-4634 GCA_964446225.1 uncultured Acidimicrobiales bacterium
CGGAGGCGTAGCTCCATTACGCATGACGTAATGGAGCTACGCCTCCGTGCGTTTTGCGTTTACCGGAGCGAACCCGGGACTGGCTGCCATCGCCACAATTGCGACTGCCAGCATCATGATGATGAGCACGATGGACGCCTGATAGCCGCCCGAGAGATCGCGCGATATGCCCACGATCGCGGACCCACTCGCGCCGACCAGTACTGTGATGCCCCATTGCGCACCCATGATCCGGCCGTAGTTGGGTCCGGAGAACCAGTCGGACATGACCATCGCGCGCAAGGGAAAAATGCCGCCGAACGCCAGTCCGAACAGGGCGAAGTGGCCGATCATCTGCCACTGGCTGGTTCCGTCGAGCATCAGTAGAACCCCAGCAGTCACAATAAGAACGATGCCGGTCTGGACTCTGATTGCCCCGAATCGCGCTGCCATCATGGGGCCTATCCAACGGCCCGGCAAGCTGATAGCCGAGGCCACGGCGGCCCAAGTGGTGACCTCTTTCAGCGAGAATCCTGCCTCGGCAAATAGGGCGACGCGGTGAATGATGACGCCTTGGGTGGCCAGGAAGACGATGGTCATTGCAAGCGTGTACAGCAGGAAGCGTCGATCTCTGAGAAGGCTTCGCAGCGAGAAGTTCCGTGCGGCCCGGGATATGACGTGCTCTGTCCTATCTGGCACTCCGGGCAAGGCGAACAGGGCGGTCGAACCGCCTGCCAGCAAGATCAGCGCCGCGAGTACAAGTACTGCTGCCCGCCATTCCATGACTGATACGAGCCAACCGGCGAGTGGTATGAAGATAATTCCGGACAAGCCACCGATGACCGTGAGGATCGCGAGTGATCGAGCACGTCGATCGGGAGGCAACCACTGGTCGATCGCGATGTAGGCAGGCTCGTAGTAGACCATTGCTGATGCCGGTCCAATGATCAGCCACCACGCGGCGATGACTTGCCAGGGCTGTCTTGAGGCCGCGAAAGCAGCGAGTCCAACGGCTGCAACTGTGGATCCCACGCCCACCATCACGCGGATGCCGTGCTTGTCTGCGTAGCGTCCAACTGGCAACGCCAGAAGTCCTCCGGTGAATACCGAACCTGCGAACGCAACTGACAAAACCGACTTTGAGAATTCTCCGCCAGCGGCCTCGTCAGTGACGTAGACGCTGAACCCGTACAGGATCACCCCGAAGCTGATCAGAATGGTGATCGCGTGGGGCACGATCCATCTCAGATGTGTGGGAGTTTCCTCGGCCGGATCCATTTCGTTTAACACTAGGGCGGGAGTGCCCTGGAGGAACTACCGGACCAGCCTGAACGGGAAGGAGGTTGCATCAGTTCGTTCGACCGTCAGTCTGAGCCATTCGGTCTTGTGTGTGCCTCTAGCAGCTCACGGACGTTCTGGCGATGGAGCTGTTGGCCCGTGGCAGAGGTCAGCCGATCGTCCAAGAAGTTTCCGGCCGTCTCCTCGATCAAATTAGTGAGATAGGTCCGGTCGAGCTCAAGGCGCCTGAGACCCTCGGTGCTGTTGCAGACTGTTCCGTGTCCCGGTACGACGGCGTCTGCTTGGGTGAGGACTGCTTCGATCGCGCTCAGCGTGTTGAAGTAGCTTTCGATCTCCAGGGGGTCACCCGATGAGAGGCTCGGCGGATCGATATCGGAGATCATGTCGCCAACGAAGAGCACGCCTCGATCAGGCAGCCACAATCCGCAATGGCCCATGGTGTGGCCGGGCAGGGCAGTGAACTCAGCATTCAGTTCGTCCAGGAGCGACCGCCCATGGCGGACCGGCGTAAGTCGAGCGACGAGTTCGCGCTCCCATTGGACCCCATGGGCAGCTTCCTCGCTCTCAAGCCACAGCGATATCTGTGCCCGATTCTCCTCAGCCCAGGCTGCTGATGTGTCACTCGCATAGCGTGGCACCGCTGATCCGAGGCATGCTGCCCACAGGATGTGGTCCCAATGCTCGTGAGTGGTGATCCCACCGACGACTTCGAGATTGCGCGCTTTCAGGTCCTGGGCGAGCTGGTCGAGTTCGTCGGGGAACACGCCTGGATCCACGAGAACCGCGCCTGATCCGGTCTCTATGATTCCGGTGTTCGTCTGCCAGTACCGGCTCTGCCGCGTGTAGACACCGTCTGCAATTTTCTGCATGTTCACCAGCGACCCATCGTGAAGTCAATTTCGTTCTCGCTGCGCTCAGTTGCGCTACCTCAACCTAGAGGTCGAGCCAGGCATCGTCAGCGCATTTGTCTTCCACGGAGGACTTTTCGGCGGTCCGCGGGGTCCAGTTCAGTGTCACACCCGCGGTCAGAATGGGGGTTGACCAGCATATTTGGGAGAGATCGTATGGTTGCGACGCCCAGATCAGCCCGCTAGTCGAAGACTCGGCTGGTGAGCCGTTGTCGGTCAGTCGCGAGACCCGAGTAGTGCCCAGACGTGTACGCCGGGCACTCAACCAGCGAGATCACAACCGATGCCAGTTCCCTGCTCGTGGCGCGACTCGCCGTCTGCACGCTCACCACATCGTCCAGTGGGCGAACGGCGGACCAACTGAACTGTCCAACCTTGTACTGGTCTGCAACCTCCACCATAAAGGTCTTCCGCGGAAGACTCACAGGGCTCGACGGCAACCTCAGCGATGCTCGATGGAGCTGGTGCTGGTGCTGTGCATCGTGCGGTAGTGGGTTGGTGAGACACCCATCACGCGCTGGAAGGCCTGGCGCATTGTGTGTACCGATCGGAATCCTGACTGCTTTGCTACCTGCTCCACGGACTCGTCGTTCTGGTCGAGCCTTTCGCGGGCGGCATCGACCCGGACTCGTTCTAGCCAGCGGGCAGGGGTAGTACCGGTGCGGTCCCGAAACACCCGGGCAAAGTGTCTTCGGCTCATGGCCGCGGCAGTTGCCATCCGTTCCACACTCCAGTCGCGCTCTGGATGAACCGCCAGGTCGACGAGCAGAGACTCAAAGTCGCTATCTGAAGAGCGGGCAGAGTAGGTGGATCGCTCGCTGAACTGCGACTGCCCCCCGGTGCGGTGGAGGTAGATGACCATCCGGCGGGACACCGAACGAGCGAGCTCGCTACCGTGATCGGCTTCGACCATGGCCAGCGCGAGATCTATCCCCGCCGCTACTCCGGCAGCGGTTGTGACGGGACCATCGCTCACGTAGAGCTCGTCACTGACCACGTCCACGTGCGGATATTCAGCGGCGAGATCCGCGGCATAACCCCAGTGTGTCGTAGCTCTGCGTCCATTGAGCACTCCGATTTCGGCGAGCACAAAAGCGCCTGTGCAGACTGAGCTGATTCGTCCGGCACTGGACGTGGCGCGTTTGGTCGCGTCGAGGAGAGCCGAGTTGTTCAAGGCCTCTCGGAAACCGAGTCCGCCGGCCACGATGAGCGTGTCGATGGCCGGCGCTGCGTTGGCGAGGTCGACGTCCACAGCGATTCTGATGCCTGACTCGGCGCGGACCTCCGTGCGTCCAGCCGAGGCGATGACCGTCTCATAGAGCTGTTTGCCCGCTTGCTGATTCGCGGTGGTGAACACGTCCGATGGACCGACGACGTCGAGGAGTCCGAGATTTTCGTAGACGACGAATCCCACCCTGCAGACCATGTCGGCAGCCTAGCTTTGATACTGGCCCATATCCACTGCTAGGTGACCTTGCGGCCAGATCAGTGAGCACCAAGACTGTTGCGATGAGGATTGGAATCTTGTTATTTGATGGCGTGGATCTGCTTGATGCGGGTGGACCCTACGAGGTATTTCTGACGGCTAGCCGCCTGGCTGAACGGTCAGGGGCCAGCGCGCCGTTCGACCTAGTCACGCTTACGAGTGATGGGCAGTCGGTCGTTGCATACGGCGGACTTGGCCTCACGCCTCACGTGAGCGTTGCAGCTGCCGGGCCGCTGGATGTCGTCGTGATCCCCGGCACCATCGATCTTGATGCAGCGCTTGCCAACGAAGCGCTGTCCAGTGCGGTCGAGAAGCTGACAACGACTTCGGCGTTGGCAAGCAGTGTTTGCACCGGAGCGTTTCTTCTGGCTGCCGCCGGAGTCCTGGAGGCACGGGAATGGACCACTCACTGGGAAGATATCGACGCCCTGGCTGACACCCTGTCGCCAGCGGGTGCCCGCCGCGATGTGAGGTGGGTAGATGCGGGCGACGTCGTGACAGCAGGCGGACTCAGCACCGGTATCGATATGGCTCTTCACCTCGTCCACCGCCTGGCGGGCGAGGATCTGGCTCAGGAGACCGCCCGCCAACTCGACTACGCGTGGGACCCAGATCCGACCTCGAGAGCCGTGAAGCGCTAGCTGGTCCTGCTATACCGTGCCCAGTTACGCCTCACGGATTGGGCGGCGCGTTTCGACACCGTCAGCAGCGTCAGCCGCTTCGATCTCCTCGCGGGTCACGCCCAGCAGGTACAGGATCGCGTCGAGGTAGGGCACGCTGATCGTCGTATCTGCGACGTCCTGCACCGGCTGCTTGGCGTTGAACGCAATGCCGAGCCCAGCAGCAGCCAGCATGTCGATGTCGTTGGCCCCGTCACCCACGGCCACAGTCTGGAACAGCGGGATGTCTTCGAGTTTGGCTATCTCGCGGAGCAAGTCCGCCTTGGCCGCCCGGTCCACGAC
>CAYUOD010000251.1:0-4615 GCA_964446225.1 uncultured Acidimicrobiales bacterium
GGGCTACGAGATCCCATTCGAATACTGCGACATCCACCACACCTCACACTGGACCAAAGGCGGACCCACCGACCTCAGCCACCTCGTACCCCTACGCAACCACCACCATCACCTCATCCACCCTGACAATCGGCCTCGGGGCTGAGAGAGTACGTGGCTAGTCGGCGGCCGAGACGACGAGTTCGATCAGGGTCATCGCGCCATAGCCGGATCCGCCGTTTGTGAGTTCGCCGGACGTCTTCTCGCCGAACGCTGGGCCAGCCAGGTCGATGTGCACCCACGGCACCTCGTTCGCGAATTCCTGGAGAAACAGACCAGCCGTGATGGCACCGCCATAGCGGCCCGATCCGATGTTCTTGAGATCCGCGACCTTGGAATCCAACTGACTGCGATAGGCCTTAAACAGGGGTAGCTGCCACGCCTCCTCCCCAGCATCCTGGGCAGCCGCGGCAACAGTTGAGTTCCAGCCAGCGTCATTGCCCATGTGGCCTGCTATGTCCTGTCCCAGGGCGACCATGCAAGCGCCGGTAAGCGTCGCGCAGTCAACAATTCCGTCTGGCTCATCCTCGGCAGCCAGCGAGAGTCCATCGGCGAGCACAAGGCGACCCTCTGCATCAGTGTTCAGCACCTCAACCGTCTTGCCGTTGCGAGCAGTGAACACGTCCCCTGGGCGCACCGCTGCTCCCCCGGTCATGTTGTCCGTGGAGCAGACATAGGCGACAGTCTCCACATTGGGAGCCAATGCCGCGATGCCCTTCATGGCGCTGATGACGGCCGCAGCCCCACCCATGTCGCACTTCATCGTCATCATGCCGGCGGCAGGCTTAATGCTGAGACCACCCGAGTCGAACGTAATGCCCTTACCGACCAGTGCAATCTTCTTCGTTGCACCCTCAGGCTTATGGGTGATCTTGATCACCCGAGGCTCCTCGACAGATCCCTGGTTCACCGCAAGCAGCCCACCAAGACGCTCCTCACGAATCTTGGGCAGGTCCCACACTTCTACATCCAACCCAGCCGCTTCGGCCATCGTCCGCGCGCGCTCACCCAGCTCGGTCGCCGTCAGCGTGCCGCCCGGCTCGTTCACGAGGTCACGAGCGAACGCAGCCGCGTCAGCATTGACCCGTCCACGGGAGAGCCCGGAGTCGCTACCATCCACCAGAACCACCGACGACAGCTCGGGGGCGTCTCCGGGGTCACTCTTGTGAGCAGTGAACGTGTAGCCACCGAGCAGGATGCCCTCTGCGATGACGCGGGTCGCGTCGGCCGCGCCGAGCACATCAACAGCACCCGCATAGTTGACGTCGACAGATGAACTCCGGCCAGCCACGCGAGCAAGTTCTCCTGCGGCCGCTCGCACCGACCCGAGCGTGACCTCTTCGCCAACACCGACTGCGATGAGTAGGCCCCGGGAACCAGAAGCAATCAGTTTCTGCCCGGCCTTTGCCTTGAATCCAGCAGCGGTCTGATAGTCACTGGCGAGTTCACCCGGCAGAACGTCCAGCCCATCTGGTGCAACAATCCAGGCTTGAGCCAGCGAACTCCCGCTATCACCAGACGTCACTGCCTCGGGGGACATTGAAAGTGGCATTGCTTCTCCAGAATCGTGGCTGCGTAGTTCGCGTCGACTGTACCGGGTCAGCTACTCCAAGAGCCCCTCAGTCGCGGTTGGATTGGTGGAGTTCTCGATGTGGCTGTGACGCTCGCGGAGCTGATCTGCGTACTCGCCATCGGTGAAGAGGTAAAGCTGCTGGCTCACAATGGCCTGATACACGAGTTCAGCAACCTCGTCCGGCGACTTCCCTGTCTTGAAGATGTCCTGGGCCATGGCGAAGAGGGCTTCCTCTTCTTCGGTGCGCTCGGCCTCATCAGGGTTCATGAGCGGCTCAGGGCGGTTCCGATCCGAATCAAGAATGTTCGTGTTCACAAGGCCAGGACACAAGACCGTGACCCCCACCTTCGATTCCTGCTGAACCATTTCGGCGAACAGCGTCTCACTGAGCGTTACGACAGCGTGCTTCGAAACGTTGTAGGCAGCCATATTCGCGAATGACAGATGACCACAGATCGACGCGGTGTTGACGATGTGACCCTCGTTCTGGTCGACCATGCCACCAAGGAACACCCGATGCCCATGAATGACACCCCAAAGATTGACACCGAGCACCCATTCCCAATCATTCTGCGTCATGTCCTGCACGAGACCGCCGCTCGCAACACCTGCGTTGTTACAGAGCACCTGAACGCTGCCGAACCGGCCGTAGGCGGCCTTACCCAGTGCATCCATCGCAGCAGCATCCGAGACGTCCGTAACTACAGCAAGAACCTCGGCTCCGGACTCTTCAAGCGCCTTTGCTGTGGCCAGGAGTACTGGCTCCTCAACGTCGGCAAGCACAAGGTTCATCCCAGCAGCTGCGAGGCGTTGTGCGACGGCCTTTCCAATTCCACTCGCAGCACCAGTTACGACTGCTGTGCGATTGGCAAGATCCTGCATGTACGTGCCTCCCGGCGATTCGATCTCTCGACGCTAGCTGGGGCACCCAGCGCCGGACCTAATCGGTGGGATCACTCGGCAGGGAGACTCCCTCGGCACTACGAGCCAGAATCCACAGAAGATCCGAAAGGCGATTGAGGTACGGGATCACGTAAGACCCCTCGACTGCGACATCCAGCGCATCTCGCTCTGCCCGCCGTGTCACGGTACGGGCCACATCGAGTTGAGCTGCGACAAGGTTCTGACCAGGGATGACGAACACCTCAGGCATGGGGGTCGTCTCAGCAGTGAGGTCGATCGCTTCTTCAAGCTGCGCGACCATCTCAGCGGTCGCTCGCGTTTCGCCGTCGGTCAGCTTGTGTTGATTCTCGGGCAATGTCGCGAGTTCGGCCATCGTGACATAGAGGTCACGACAAATCCTGATCAGCAGATCGTCGAGCTTGGCGTCCCGGGAAGCAGCCCGCGCCACGCCAATCGCCGCCTGCGCCTCGTCCACACTCCCGTAGGCAGCCGGAGCCTGAGAGTTTTTCGCAACACGTCCCCCGTAGAAGAGTCCCGTGGTGCCGTCGTCGCCTTTGCGTGTATAGATCTTCACAGTGTCTGAATCTAGACGCCCAGAAGCGCCATCGAAACCTGCCCGGAACGCTCTAGTGCGTTCCGGGCAGGTCGATCTATACTTATGATCTGGCCCCGATTCAGGAGAATCGCGACCGGCTCGTTCACCCAGCACTTCTTGGCGTCTGTGCACGCGGGAAATATTAAACGTGAGCAGAGGCCGCATGGACTTCCTGGATACCCTCAACAAACGCATTTTGATATTTGACGGGGCGATGGGCACAAGTGTGCAGTCGCTCAATCTGACCGAAGAAGACTTCGGTGGCGCAGACCTTGAGGGCTGCAACGAGTACCTCGCAATTACGCGCCCTGACGTGGTGAAGGACATTCACCGCAGCTTCTTTGACGTGGGCGTGGATGTCGTGGAAACCGACACGTTCGGCGGCATGAGCACGGTGCTCGCCGACTACGGACTCGGTGACCGCGCCCACGAACTCTCATTTACGGCGGCGCGGCTTGCCCGCGAGGTCGCCGACGAGTACTCCACTCCCGAGCGTCCTCGCTTTGTGGCAGGTTCAATGGGCCCCGGCACCAAACTTCCAGCCCTTGGACACATTTCGTTCGCCGAGATTCGCGACGCATTCGCAGAGCAGGCCCTCGGCCTCATCGAAGGTGGCAGCGACCTCATCATCATCGAAACAATGATGGACCTGCTCATCGTGAAAGCCGCGATGCAGGGCAGCCGTGAGGCCATGAAACGTGCTGGCCGCGATCTTCCGATGCAGGTCCAAGTCACTATCGAGACGACCGGACGCATGCTGGTTGGCTCTGAAATCGGAGCCGCGCTCACGGCACTGGACCCAATGGGGCCAGACGTCATTGGGTTAAATTGCGCCACTGGTCCCGCTGAGATGACCGAGCATCTGCGTCATCTGAGTCAGCACTCCCGTATACCGATCTCAGTCATCCCCAACGCGGGACTTCCCCACATCGAGGGCGACCAGACGGTCTACGATCTCGGACCGACCGAACTCGCCGACTGGCACGCCAGGTTCATAAAGGACTTCGGAGTACAGGTCATCGGCGGCTGTTGTGGAACAACGCCCGAACACCTCGCCGCCGTCGTTGATCGCTGCTCTGACCTCGTAGCCAAACCACGCGAAATCGACCACGAGCCATCGGTAGCGTCGACCTACAGCCCCGTGCCACTCATGCAGGACACGTCCTACCTGATTATCGGCGAGCGCACGAACGCCAACGGCTCTAAGAAGTTCCGCGAAGCAATGCTCGAAGGCGACTGGGACACCTGCCTCCAGATCGCGCGCGACCAGATCAAGCAAGGCAGCCACGTGCTCGATCTTTGCGTCGACTATGTCGGCCGCGACGGCACCCAGGACATGCACGAGGCCGCCAGTCGTTTCGCTACCCAGGTCAGTGCCCCATTGGTGCTCGACTCGACGGAGCCACCTGTTCTTGAAGCCGGCCTCCAGCACATCGGCGGGCGAGCCATCCTCAACTCGGCCAACCTCGAAGACGGTGAAGAGGAAGGTTCACGCTGCGACCAGA
>CAYUOD010000252.1:0-4613 GCA_964446225.1 uncultured Acidimicrobiales bacterium
CAGCGATGATCATCACCCACACGGTCGCCGACGTCGACGCGTGGCTCGTGGCCTATGACGAGGCCGAAGGTCTCGGAAGGCGAGCGGCATCATCGGCCACGCCGCAAGCCACTCGCTAGATGATGCCAGCACCGTCGTCGTCTACCACCAAGCCGAGGACTTCGACACGTTGCGTAACTTCATGGCAAACCCCGAGTTACGCACGGCGATGGAAGCCGCTGGCGTCACCTCGCCCCCCGCTGTCAACTACTTCACCGGCGGCTGGGGAGCTTTCTACTAGCGGCCCGGTCGAGGCAGGCCACGACGATCTCGTCGCTGGTCTGCTCGAAGTCCTCGTAAAACTGACCCACCGCAGCAAAGTCCCAGGGTGTGGAGGGGCACACGAATTCGTCGGCATAGCCCTTGAGCGGATAGGTCCACTCCCGAGGGGCCACCGGCACAGCCATGACAACTCGGCTGGCGCCCTGGGCGCGCACCACCTCACATGCGGCCCGCGCCGTGGACCCCGTCGCGATGCCGTCGTCGACGATCACCACATGATGCCCGGCCAACCGAACTCGCTTGCGGTCGGCACGATAGGCAACAGCCCGGCGCGCCATCTCGGCGCGTTCCCGGCGCTCGACTTCGAGCAACTCGTCGTTGCTGATCCGAGCGAACCGCACGCTGCCCGCATCGAGCACCCGCACACCGTCCTCGCCGATCGCGCCCATGGCCAACTCGGGTTGGAACGGCACGCCCAGCTTGCGTACCAGGATCACATCCAACGGCACACCCAACGCGACCGCCACCTCATAGGCCACCGGGACCCCACCCCGGGGCAGTCCAACGACGACGACATCTGCGCGTCCAGCCAGATGCTTCAACTCCTGCGCCAGGCATATCCCGGCGTCGGTTCGATCCGTATACATGGTGGCCTCCGTTGCGACGGCACTCCTGGCTCATACGATACGAGCAGCAAGCACGATGCCGTCGGCCAGGCGCTACGGTCACGGGGAATGGCCCATTGGCCACACACGGTTTCAAGAGACGATCCACGAGAGGGAACGGCATGCAGCTGGGAATGGTCGGACTAGGACGAATGGGAGCCAGCCTGGTCCGCCGCGCAATGAACGCTGGCCACGAATGCGTCGTCTACGACCTCAACCAGGACTTCGTCGACGCCCTCGTTGCTGATGGAGCAACGAGCGCAAGCTCGCTGGAAGATCTCGCAGCCAAAATGTCAACGCCCCGCGCTGTCTGGGTCATGGTCCCCGCCGGGCTCACCGGTCGTGTCATCGACGACGTCACCGCCCAGCTCGACCCAGGCGACATCGTCATGGACGGTGGCAACAGCTTCTACCGCGATGACATCGACCGGGCCAAAGCACTCGAACCAGCGGGCATTCACTACGTGGATATCGGCACCAGCGGCGGAGTCTTCGGACTGGAACGCGGGTTCTCGCTCATGATCGGCGGTGAAACCGACATCGTGCAGCACCTGGATCCGATCTTCAAGGCACTTGCACCCGGTGTCGAGGCCGCGGAACGTACCCCGGGCCGCACGGGCGAGGCGTCACCAGCCGAGCATGGCTACTTTCACTGCGGACCCGTCGGTGCTGGCCACTTCGTCAAGATGGTGCACAACGGCATCGAGTACGGCGTCATGGCTGCCTACGCCGAAGGGCTGAACATCCTCGCGCACGCAGGCATCGGAGCCGACTCCCAAAAACACGATGCTGAGACGACCCCTCTGAGAGACCCCCAGTACTACCAGTTCGATTTCGACATCCCCGAGGTCACCGAGGTCTGGCGCAGAGGAAGCGTGATCGCCTCATGGCTCCTCGATCTCACCGCATCAGCCCTACGCGACGACCCCGAACTCGAAGGCTTCGAAGGACGCGTGTCGGACTCAGGCGAAGGTCGCTGGACCACCCAGGCGGCCGTCGACACAGGTGTGCCGACCCAGGTGCTGACCGCCGCCCTCTACAGCCGATTCTCATCCAGAGGCGAAGCGGACTACGGCGACCGCGTCTTGTCAGCCATGCGCAAACAGTTCGGTGGACACAACGAAAAGAAGAGCCCATGATCCAGCTCGAACGAGCAGACGCGCTCATCCTCTTTGGTATCACTGGCGACCTCGCGGCCAAGAAACTGTTCACCTCGATGTACAACCTCTGCTGTCGCAAACTGCTGCCGTCGACCATCGTCGGCGTCTCCAGCCGGCCGTGGAGCCTTGAGACGCTGCGAGACCACATGCGCACGTCACTTGAGGCTGCTGGCACTGACATTGATGAGGAGGTATTCAGTCGACTCGCCGGGTCACTGCAGTACATCGCCGGGGACTACCGGGATCCGGAAACTTTCACCCGCCTCAAAGCAGCCGTCGGCGACACGAAGTTACCCGTCTCATACCTCGCAATACCCCCATCGCTGTTCGACAACGTCATCAGCGGCCTCGCATCAATCGGACTCAACAAAATCGGCCGAATCGTGGTCGAAAAGCCGTTCGGCCGTGATCTCCAATCCGCCCAGGATCTGAACCGCCTGCTGCAAACCCACTTCCCGGAATCTGCGATCTTTCGCATCGATCACTTCCTTGGTAAAGAGCCGGTGCAGAACCTCATGGTCTACCGCTTCGCGAACAGCATCCTGGAGCCCATCTGGAACCGCCAACACATCGCAAGCGTGCAGATCACGATGGCTGAATCGTTTGGTGTCGAGGGGCGCGGCAAGTTCTACGACCCTGTGGGAACCCTCAAGGATGTCGTTCAGAACCACCTGCTTCAGATCGTCGCCCTGCTGGCAATGGAGCCACCAGTGTCCGACGCGCCGGACGCTTTACGCGACGAGCGAGCCAAAGTCCTCGCTGCCATGCAGCCCTTCAACCCCGACAGACTGATCAGAGGCCAGTACGACGGCTACCTCGACGAAGCCGGAGTAGCTGAGAACTCAGACACCGAGACCTATGTGGCGCTGCGCACCGAGATCGACTCATGGCGCTGGGCCGGCGTGCCTTGGCACATCTGTGCGGGCAAGGCGCTCGCCTCGACTGTTACCGAAGCGATCATCGAGTTCAAGCGCCCGCCGCAGCTGCTGTTTGCCGACCCCGGCTACGAGCCACACCCCAACCGGCTGCGCTTCCGCATCAAGCCCGACGACCAGATCACCATGGTCATGCAAGCCAAGAAACCCGGCGACGCTCTGCTGAGTCGGGCGGTGCCGCTCACCCTCATCCAGGATCAGAACGACCCTGCAGACCACGAAGCCTACGAACGCCTGCTGGATGATGCCCTCGGCGGCGATCAGTCCCTGTTCGCCAGCCAGCACGGCGTCGAGGCGGCGTGGCGAATCGTGCAACCGGTGCTCGACGACCATGCGCCGGTGAAGGCCTACCCGCAAGGGTCCTGGGGCCCCGACTGTGGCATGCAGGTAACGCCCGAAAGCGGCTGGCAAACCATCGATGATCAGCTATGACCATCGGTAGTCAGATAATTCTCGTACGTCACGGCGAAACCGAGTGGAGCCTGACGGGCAAACACACGGGCAGAACCGACCTCCCGCTCACCGAGCTCGGTCGACGCCAAGCCGATGAACTCGCCGGCATGTTGCAGGGTCGATCGTTTGCCCAGGTCATGTCCAGCCCGCTGCAAAGAGCCCTGGAGACCTGCGAACGCACAGGACTCCGCGCCCACGCAGAGTTGAACGACGACCTACTCGAGTGGGACTACGGAATCTTCGAGGGCATCAGCACAGCAGAAACTCGACAGGACATACCGGGCTGGTCGGTCTGGACGCATCCCATTACCGGCGGCGAGTCAGTTGAACAGGTTGGCGAGCGAGCCGACAAGATCATCCAGAAACTGCTGGCCGTGTCTGGTGACTCTGTTGTGTTCGGACACGGGCAGTTCTCGCGGATCCTCGCCGCCCGTTGGATTGGGCTGCCCGCAACCGCCGGGCAGTTGTTAGCCTTCGACACGGCGGCCATATCCATTCTCGGTTTCGAACGCGAGGTGCGGGTCATCCAGCATTGGAATGAGCGCTGCCACCTCCGCAGCCTGGACGAAGACACCTGATGGATGTCGTCATCACCGACAACCCCGTAGAGGTCGCTGCCGACTTCTTCACTCAACGATTCCGCGCTGGGACATCAGATGGCCAACGATTCTCGGTGGCATTCAGCGGAGGCCGCACACCGTTCAGAATATTGGAGAGACTCGCAGATGCCGATGACGTGAGCTGGGAACTCATCGACGTCTACCAGGTGGACGAACGCATCGCCCCGGCGGGTGACCCGGACCGCAATCTCACCCAACTCACCGACGCTCTGCTCTCGCGGGTGCCGGTCGTCTTCCATGCGATGCCGGTCGAGGCAAACGACCTTTCCGAAGCCGCCCAGCAGTACGCCAACAGCCTGCCGCGAGCGATCGACCTCATTCACCTCGGGCTAGGTGGGGACGGACACACGGCCTCGCTCGCGCCGGGCGACCCGGTGTTGGACGTGACAGATACAGACGTCGCCCTCACCAATAGCTACCAGGGACGCCAACGCATGACGCTCACCTTTCCGGCGTTGAACCGGGCCGAGTCGATCGTGTGGATCGTCACCGGCAACACGAAACAAGACGCACTCCATC
>CAYUOD010000253.1:0-4598 GCA_964446225.1 uncultured Acidimicrobiales bacterium
CGCACGGGAGTGACGCCGGAGAAGTACGTCATGTACGCCGCTCTGCGCGGCGACAAGTCCGACAATCTTGCAGGCGTTCCGGGTGTCGGCGAGAAAACCGCGGCGCGTCTCATCAACAAATATGGCGACATCGACGGAATATACGACCATGTCGATGAGCAGACTCCCAAGCTGCGCCAGAACCTGAGCGAGAACGAACATCTGGCTCGGCGCAACGTGGATGCAATGAACCTCGTGCGCGATGTACCTGGTCTCCCCGATGTTGCGGGCTTCACCCGCGAACCGGTGGACGCAGAGAAGCTTGTCGAACTGTTCGATCTGCTTGAGTTCCGCACTCTGTACGAGAGGTTGGCCGAGGTTCTCAGTGATGAGCTGCAGCCCATCGGAACCGGCGGGGTGCTCGAGGCCGAAGTGACTGGGCTCTCAGATCCTGAGATTGCAGAATCTCTGCAGAGCCTTGTCGAGTCGGCGCTCCCTGTCGCGATTGCGCCAACGCTCGGCATCGACGGAGAAATCGAGGGGCTCGCGATCGTAAGAAACGCGGCGGAAGCCGATGTGATGTACCTCAGTGCGGCCACAATGATGAGCCCTGTCGTGTCTCCGAGCCTTGACGCCTTCTTGTCCCGGGCACCCCTCGCGGCGCATGATGCGAAGCCGTTTCTGCGGGCCTTGATGAAGGCCGCCATGCCAGAGCCGTATCTGCAGATGGACACGGCCATCGCCGCCTATCTGCTGAGCCCGGGCGACGCCCGCTATTCGCTGCGAGAACTGCTGCCCCTCAAGGCTGGCTTCGAGCTCCCCGATGATGAGCCGGTCGGTCAGCTTGACCTGGGGGACGGATCGGGAGTCGGGCCAGCCAAGCGTGCCTGTCGAGAAGCGCTGGCGGTGCAGGTTCTCAGTGTGGCCATGGAAGAGGCTGTCGAAGCTCAACAGACGGCAGCGATCCTGCATGACATGGAGTTGCCTCTCGTGTCCGTGCTGGCTCGCATGGAAGTCACGGGTGTGGGGGTCGATCGCGCTGAGCTCGAACGTCAGGCCGCGAGCCTGCGAGTGGCTGTGGAAGAACTCCGAACTGAAATCCATGAGCTTGCGGGCCACGAATTTAACGTCAACTCGACCAAGCAGCTTCGTGTTGTGCTCTTTGACGAGTTGGGACTGACACCCCTCAAGAAGACCAAGACCGGCTACTCCACTGATGCCACGACGCTTGAGAAAATGCGCGATCAACATCCGTTGGTCGAGAAGCTGTTGGCGTATCGAGAGGTGGAGAAGCTGCGGAGTACCTACGGCGAGGGACTCCTTGCGGCGGTCGCGCCAGACGACCGTATCCACGCGACGTTCAGTCAGGTCGCTTCGCGGACCGGTCGCCTGAGCTCTGAAGACCCGAACCTGCACAACATCCCGGTGCGCAGCGAGCGGGGTAGAGAGTTTCGCAACGCATTCATCCCTGGCGAGGGCTACAAGCTGCTTGTAGCTGACTACAACCAGATCGAGCTGCGCGTCATTGCTCATCTCTGCCAGGATCCTGGTCTCATCGCTGCGTTCACCGAAGGCAGAGACATTCACAACGCCACCGCGGCGCAGGTTTTCGGAGTGGAGCCAGATGAGGTCACCACCGGCATGCGCTCGAAAGCGAAGATGGTGAGCTACGGCCTTGCCTACGGCATGGAGGCCTACGGACTCGCTCAGCGGCTGAACATCGAACGCGATGAGGCCGCCGCGATCCTTGAGGCCTATTTCGCAGCGTTTCCATCGGTGAAGGCCTTCATGGCCGAGATGGTGGAAACTGCGAAAGCACGCGGCTACAGCGAGACCGAGACGGGTCGCCGTCGTCCGTTGCCCGACCTGAACTCGGCGAACTTCAGAGTTCGACAGGCCGCCGAACGGCAAGCCATGAACGCACCGATCCAGGGGCTGGCCGCTGACATCTTCAAGGTTGCCCTCGTGCGTCTCGACGCCGCGTTGGAAAAAAGCGATACCACGGCCCGGCTGATTCTCCAGGTCCATGACGAGGTCATCCTCGAGGTCCCACCGGCTGAGCTGGATGAGATCACACAGCTCACGTTGGACACGCTCATTGGCGCTGCTGATCTGAGCGTGCCCCTTGAAGTCCATGTCGCTAGCGGTGACAGCTGGGCGACGGCTAAGGGTTGATGCGTGTCTGGTGCTGATCACTGGTTTGAAGAAATTGCCGATTACATGGGTGAGACGTATCTTCGCTACTCGTTCACAAAGGGAACTGCGAATGAAGTCGCGTTCCTGATTGACGAACTGGACCTCGAGCCCGGCATGCGCCTGCTAGATGTGGGCTGCGGTCCCGGTCGCCATGCCCTTGCATTCGCTGAAGCCGGAATTCATGTCACCGGGCTAGATATCTCTCAGCGTTTCGTAGATCTTGGCAACGTGGCGGCGCAGGCCCAGTCTCTTGATGCAACGTTTCGGCGTGGTGATGCGCGCCAACTCGAGTACGCGCACGAATTTGATGTGGCTTACTCGCTCTGCCAGGGCGCATTCGGCATTCTCGCCGGGCCGGATATAGCCGAGTCAAGTGATCCTGATCTAAGCGTGCTGAAAGGCATGGCTGCAGCAACACGGCCTGGTGGGCGGATTGTCTGTTCTGCTTTCTCAGCGCCGTTTCTTCTGCGGAATGCCGAATCTGTCGACTTTGATGTCAGCACCGGCGTGCATCATGAGACCACCACCATCCACAACGAACAGGGTGCGACCCGTGACGCCGAGTTGTGGACAACCTGTTTCACCCCGCGAGAGTTACGGCTCCTGTTCGACAAGGCCGGCCTCGACGTGACCCAGCTCTGGTCGGTCGACCCGGGGAGTTACGCTCGCCGAGCGCCTGACCTGGAGCATGCCGAGTTTCTGGTTGTGGCTGAAACCTTGTCTGCGGGTATGCATTTGGATTCCTAGGGTGTAATCTTTTCCGGCAGCGTTCGTGCGCGCCCGTGAGGCCGTTCACCAGTCCCTGCGCCCTTGTAATCCCCTATTCACCTATTAAGCGATGTATCTTGTCCGACGATTCGATGACCACCACCCAGACCGAAAATGAATTCGGCACTTTCACCGAAGCCGGTGACTACATTCCACGCCAGATCGTGGAAGACGATTTGCAGGGAATGTCCCTGGAAGAAGCAATAACCGCCACCATCGTCGAGTTCGACGACGGCGACCTCGTAAATGGCGTCATCGTTAACGTGGACAAAGACGAAGTCCTCTTGGACATCGGCTACAAATCGGAGGGTGTCATCCCTGCGCGTGAACTCTCGATCCGTCAGGGCGTTGACCCTCACGAGATCGTGTCAATAGGCGACGAGGTTGAAGCTCTCGTACTGCAAAAAGAAGATGCTGACGGTCGCCTGCTTCTCTCCAAGAAGCGCGCTCAGTACGAGCGTGCCTGGGGCAACATCGAAGCCATCAAAGAGGCCGACGGAGTCGTTAAGGGCCTCGCGATCGAGGTCGTCAAGGGCGGCCTCATCATTGACATCGGACTACGCGGCTTCTTGCCGGCGTCACTTGTCGATCTGCGTCGTGTGCGCGATCTTGATCCTTTTGTGGGCCAAGAAATCGAAGCCAAGATCATCGAACTTGACCGCAACCGCAACAACGTGGTGCTGTCGAGGCGTGCATGGCTCGAAGAGACGCAGCGCGATCAGCGTGAGGCATTCCTCACAAATCTCGCTCCCGGCGAGCGCCGCAAGGGAACCATCTCATCGGTTGTCAGCTTCGGCGCATTCGTCGATCTGGGTGGCATGGACGGACTTATCCACGTCTCAGAGTTGTCCTGGAAGCATGTCGACCATCCTGGTTCGGTTGTTGCCGTTGGCGACGAAGTCGAAGTTGAGGTGCTCGAGGTCGACCGTGACCGTGAGCGCATTTCGCTTTCACTCAAGGCCACGCAGGCCGATCCATGGTCTGAGTTCGCCGAGGCACACCGTGTCGACGAACTGGTCTACGGCCGAGTCACGAAGCTTGTTCCGTTCGGTGCATTCGTGCACGTTGGTGAAGGCATCGAAGGTCTGGTGCACATCTCCGAGATGTCAGCTCACCACGTCGAAGCGCCTGAGCTTGTTGTGACACCGGGCGAAGAGCTCTGGGTCAAGATCATCGATCTTGATCTGCAGCGCCGCCGCATCAGCCTTTCGATCAAGCAGGCTGCTGAAGGTGGCACCGTTGCTGCTGAGTACCAGGAGCACTTCGGCGAGCACGCCTTCGATGACGACGGCAACTACATCGGCGAAGCGCACACCGATGCTCCTGTGAGCACCACGGAGAGCAGCGGCGAGTTCGAAGCTGAGACCGAGGCCCAAGAGGCCTGGGCCGAGTACTACGAGAAGTACGGCGAAGAGGCTTATAACCAGGCCGTCGCAGAGGCTGAAGCCGCAGAGGGCACCGAGGGCGCCGAAGGAGCTGAGGCCAGCGAAGCTGCGCCTGAGGCCGAGGCATCTGAGGCAACTCCAGTAGCCGATGAAGCTCCAGTAGCCGATGAAGCTCCAGTAGCCGATGAAGCTCCAGTAGCCGATGAAGCTCCAGTGGCAGAAGAAGCTGCACCTGAAGAGGCTTAGGCCTCCAGAGCCGCTGTGATTCCC
>CAYUOD010000254.1:0-4594 GCA_964446225.1 uncultured Acidimicrobiales bacterium
TTGGGCTCATGCGGACCTCCTTTGAAGCTTTAGATCCAGTGCTATTCCTCGAACATAAGCATCTCCTGCGACAGAAATACACGATCGACGCTTACCCTCCTGAGAGTTACCGTATTCCTTTTGGAAGGGGCGATGTACGCCGCACTGGGCGAGACCTCACGATTGTGACGTGGGGCGCGACGGTCGAGAAGTCGTTGCGTGCAGCAGACCAACTCGTTGAGATGGGCGTTGAAGCTGAGATTATTGATCTCCGTACGATCAGCCCGTGGGACCGGGATCTGGTGGCCGAGTCCGTGTCGCACACGAACAAGTTGCTTGTTGTGCATGAGGACACCGTGATCGCAGGATTCGGTGGCGAGATTGCCGCCCGCATCGGTGAGGACTGTTTCGGGGACCTGGATGCGCCGATTCGTCGTGTTGGTGCGCTCGACTGCCATGTTGCCTACTCGCCCGTGCTCGAGCAGGCAATCCTGCCGCAGGTAGACGATATCTACGCCGCGGCGCTGGATCTGGCGAAGTTCTAGGCGCGGTTAGCGTCGGGCGTAGAGCCGGGTGGCGAGTGGCGCGAAGACGGCCACCAGCCCGAGTTGCGCGGAATGTCGCTGAGACATCTGCCAGCGAGCACAGACATCTGGCTCATTGGCAGCGACCTGAAGCGATCGTTGACACCTGCCCCGAGGTCTTCGGCTATGCCGATGCTTGTGGCGTTTCCGCCGAAGATCGGCGTGATGACCAGCAGGCCGGGCACAAGGAACTGTGTAATCGGCGCCTGTGCCCGCAGAGATTGCGCCCCCGAAGGCGACATCGAAGAGTACGAGGAAGAAGACGCCCATGATCGCCGAGAAGGCGATGAGATCAGGCTGACGCGAGACTCGGATGAAGTCGCGGCGGGCCATGGTGAACGTGTCCATTGCAGCTAAACGCAGCCGTGTCGGTCATGGCGTCAGTTCTTTTGGCTGGGATTCGCTTGTCGTGCGGTGTCCTGTGAGTGACAGGGACACGTCGTCGAGTGTCGGCCTGTGGAGTTCAAAGTCGGCTATCCGTATGTCTGCAGCCTCGATGCGTTTCAGGACCTGGATGCCATGCTCCGCGCCGTCAGGCATCGGAACACAAACAGTTTTGTCTGCGGCCACCGCCATGGAATCTGGCACGATTTCTGCTGCAGCCTTGGTTGCTGTGCCAAGGTCGGCGAGGTTCACGATCTTCACTTCGAGGACGCCGGACTGAAGTTCTGACTTGAGTTGTGCCGGGGTTCCTGATGCGACTGCATGTCGTTGGGACTACGAGGATCAAGCCCGGTCGTAGGTTCATCCAGGAAGAGGGCCGGTGGGTTGGCAACGAGGCTCGCCGCGAGGTCGAGGCGGCGTCCTTGTCCAAAGGATACTTGCACGATGTAAGAATTCGCAGCCGGTAGGGTCGAATTGTCATGAGTACATGGGACAAATCCTTGGACGATCATCGTTCCAGGCAAGAAGAACGCATTATGCATGCCGCAGGAGGACTTCTTTCTGCTGGCGGCCATTCGGCGCTCAACATGCGGTCACTGGCCGACTCGATTGCGCGCCATTCTGAGGCGGAGCTTGCAGAGCAACTCGCGGAGATTAATGGTGCTGACGCGAAACTCAGAGTCCTCGTAAGTGGAGTACTCCACACTGAGGACGATGCCCATGACACGGCCGCACTCATTGGGTGCTGACGGCGGTATCACGTGGCGTTCTTGAGGTTCAGGCCGACCGCGGTGACCGGGATGATCGCAGAGATTCTGCTGGACGGCGTGCGCAGCGGTGTGTTCAGAGAAGATCTCGAGATCGAACTCGATGCCCGCTTTGTGCGAGGTTCAATCAGCGCGATTCAGGAGTCGATTGCGGCTGGCGGCGACCCGCGCATACTGCCGCTGCAGCGGAGACGACAGTTTTCAGAGCACTCGAAAAGCGGTGACTGAGCAGAGCTGCTCAGCTAGCGAACCGCGCTGACTCGGTCGCGGGCTGTGTGGAGGTCTTCGGGATTCGTGATCCCGATCCATCTCTCATGACTTTGCACGACGCGGACTCTCATCAGGCTCTCGCTGATGAGATCGTGCACGGTGGTTGGCAGCTGACACTCAGCGGAGTCATTGTCTGCGTTGTTGCGAACGAACTTTTCGACCCGCACGCGGAGTTCATCCAGAAACTCCGGTTGGAAACCCCAGAGGTTCAGCGAGACTGGGCTGTCTGCGTTCAGAATTCTTCCTGATCCGCTTTGCACGACGTCCCCGTTGTTCCGTTCGAGGCCTGTCATTTCTTCGATGCTTACGAGGTATCCACCTTCAACGTCACAGACGCCGCGCGACACACTGCCTGTGTCGGGCAGCGTTTGGCTGAGTTCAAAGACGGTGAGCATCGCTTCGTCGGGATTGCAGCCGCGGAGCGTATCAACCGCGACGGTGTAGGACGTCCTGCCGTAGTAGTCGTCGGCGTTCACGACGATGAACGGCGCATCGAGAGCTTCAGCGGCGCTGAGCACCGCGTGGCTCGTGCCCCATGGGCGACTTCGGTTGGGCCCCAGCTTGTCCTGACAGACCAAGGTGATCTGTGGGCCGTCAGGGTGCATCTTCGCGAGATGTCGAGCGACGTCAGCTTCGATCTCAGAGCGCACAATGACCACGACGCGATCGCAACCTGCGGCTATGCCGTCGTTGATCGCGTAGTCAATGAACGCCTCACCATTGGGCCCCACCAATGCGAGCTGCTTTGTCCCTCCGAAGCGTCGACCGAGCCCACCGGCCATGACGAGAAGCGTTGGGGATTTTGGCACTTTGCCTCACTTATTCCGACCCTGATGCAAGACACCCGCCCTGCTGCTGGCCAATAATCATAGTCAGTGCCCACGCCACGGCTTGCAGGGTGGACAAGATCTGGGACACACTGGCATGGAAACTGAATACAACCCTCGGGGTCGGGTGAAAGTCCCAACCGGCGGTGAGTGCATCCGCACAAGCCCGCGACCCTTTGCTCAAGATCCGTTCTGAGTGCAGGCTGATCAGGTGAAAGTCCTGAGCCGACGGTTACAGTCCGGATGGGAGAGGGCATTGGCCATGGCTCATTGCTTCGCGCGCCGGCTCATGGTCTGCCGTTCTCCCGCGCACGCCCCGCAATAGATTGGCGAAATACGTGGACGAAGGCGAAGATGTTTACAGGCTTGATTGAAGAGCAGGGTGTTGTCCGCTCGATCTCCTGCCAGGGTGAGGGAGTTCGTATGGTCATTGAGGCCGAGATTGTTGTCGAAGGACTTGAGGTCGGAGACTCTGTCGCGGTAAACGGTTGCTGCTTGACCGCCGTTGAGGTCTGTCGTGACAGATTCAGCGTGGACCTGGTACCGGAAACCGTCGGACTTACAAGTTTCACGATCGGGCAAACAGGAGAACACGTCAATCTGGAGCGAGCGCTTCGCGTCGGCGATCGTCTGGGCGGCCATATCGTGCAGGGCCATGTGGACGGTCTCGCAGAGGTATTGCAGTTGCAGCAGTTGGACGACGGATCGGCGAGACTCAGAGTGCGGGTCCCGCGGGGGTTGGCTGCACTGGTCGCCCACAAAGGATCCATCACCCTCTCCGGCGTCAGCCTTACCGTCGCAGAGGTGCATGACGTTGAGGTCGAGGTGGCCCTTGTGCCGCACACGCTGGCTATGACCAACCTGGGCGCAGTTCAGCCCGGCCTGCTTATCCAGGTCGAAGTAGATGTGCTTGCGAGATACCTCCACAGACAGCTTGAAATGATCGAAAAGGCAGGCTCATGACAGTTACCAGGATGGCGTCGATTCCAGAAGCTATCGATGCATTTCGCCGGGGCGAGTTCATCGTCGTCGTAGACGACGAGGACCGCGAGAACGAGGGCGATCTCATTATCGCCGCAGACGCAATGACCCCGGAAAAGATGACCTTCCTGGTGGCCCACACCAGCGGTGTGGTGGTAGCTCCGATGAAAGACGAGTGGGCTGATCGTCTTGACCTTCCGTTGATGGTGACGAATAACACCGAAGCCCACCGCACGGCCTTCACGATCTCGGTCGATGTACTCGCCGGAACCACAACCGGGATTTCCTCGTTCGACCGATCCAGAACCCTGGTGGCTCTGGCCGACCCTGCTGCACAATCACGCGACTTCGCTCGCCCTGGGCACATATTTCCGTTGCGAGCTCGACCAGGCGGAGTGCTGCATCGTGCCGGACATACCGAAGCCGGCGTCGACTTTTGCACGCTCGCCGGTCGGAATCCGGTCGCGGTGCTGTGTGAGATCGTAAATTCGGATGGCACCATGTCGCGGCGACCTGAGCTTGAGAAGTTCGCAGCCGAGTATGACCTCTTGCTCGTGAGCATTGCGGACCTCGTGCGCTATCGACTGCGCGACGAGATGCTTGTTGAGAAACTGGCCACGACGATCATTCCGACGAAATGGGGGGCCTTTACCGCCCACGCCTATCGAGCGAAGCTTGATGACATGGAGCATGTAGCTCTCACGATGGGCGAAGTAGACGACGGCAGTCCCGTTTTGGTACGGGTCCACTCGGAGTGTCTTACCGGCGACCTTCTCGGGTCACGGCGCTGCGACTGCGGAAC
>CAYUOD010000255.1:0-4588 GCA_964446225.1 uncultured Acidimicrobiales bacterium
CATTGTGGGGTGTCCGCGTGGAATACCATTAGCGAGATGACTCCCTCCGACTCAGAGGGCACCTGGCTGGTGCCTGTCCCGCGAGATCAATAGGGCCTGGCTGTGTCTGAGTTTCTTCGAAGTTACCTCACCGTAGCCATTTTTGGTGGCGCCGCCATTGTCATGGCCGTAGCGATGCTCACCATGGCGAGAATGTTGCGCCCGACGCGGCCAATGCCGCAGAAGTACATCGCGTATGAGAGCGGCGTTGACCCGGTTGGCGTCGACTGGGTGCAGTCCCAGATCCGCTATTACATTTTCGCGGTGCTGTTCGTCATCTTCGACGTTGAGGCGGTTTTTATCTTTCCGTGGGCGATCGGGCTTGAAGATTACGGCTGGTTCGGCCTTGGTGAGATGGCAATCTTCATCTTCATTCTGACTTTGGGTCTGGGTTATGCCTGGCGCAAAGGGGTGCTGCGATGGGTCTGATCGACAAAGGTCATTCACCCAAGCCGTTGACATGGCTGCTCAACTTTGGTCGCGCACGTTCGCTGTGGGTCTACCAGTGGGGCCTTGCCTGTTGTGCCATCGAGATGGGCGCGGCATTTGGCTCACCTCTCTATGACGTCATGCGACTCGGTGTCATTCCATTCCCGGCCAGCCCACGTCAAGCGGATCTCGTGGTGATCTCCGGCACCGTGACCGACAAGATGGCTCCCGCTATTCGCCGTCTCTACGAGCAGATGCCCGATCCCAAGTACGTGATTTCGATGGGTTCATGCGCGAACTGCGGCGGCCCCTACTGGGATTCCTATTCAGTAACGAAGGGCGTTGACCAGATCGTTCCCGTTGACGTGTACGTGCCGGGCTGCCCTCCGCGGCCGGAGGCTCTGCTTGAAGGCATCGTGTTGTTGCAGGAGCGGATCCAGAACGAGGACATAGTTGCCCGTTGGGCCGGCGAGCCAATCGTGGTCGGGAGCAAGTAGTGGCAGACGACACTACAGAGGAGGTAGAGGCCCCTCCGAGCGATCCTCAACGCGAAGAGCTTCTTCGCAAGTTGGATGATGCACTCGGCGACAGCCTCCTCGAAAGCCACATCGCCCATGGTCGAGGACTCTGGATTCGTGTGCCGGTCGCAGACTGGCGCAGCACGGCGCAGGCCTGCCGCGACGTCGTAGCCCTGGAGTACTTCGGATTTCTGTCGGTCATCGACTGGCTGCCCTATGAATGGGGCCGCAGCGAGAACGCTGGGGCACTTGAGGACGCGGCCGAGGAAGGCGAAGCAGCGGACGAGGCTACCGTGCTCATCGAACAGGGCTACGCGGGTGGTGACTCGCGTTTTCAGGTTTTCGCCTACTTCCACTCGGTCGAGCAGCACATCGGTGTCGTCGTCAAGGCTGACCTTGATGACGAGCATCCTGAATTTGAGACTATCCGCGAGGTGTTCGGCGGAGCCGACTGGCACGAGCGCGAGGCCCACGAGATGTATGGCGTGAACGTGCCCGGCCATCCTCACCTCGCCAACCTTTACCTGCCAACAGGGTTTGAGGGTTACCCGATGCGTAAGGACTTCCCGCTGCTTGCTCGCGAGGTCAAGCCGTGGCCCGGCATCGTCGACGTCGAGCCTATTCCTGAGCAGCTTGAGGAGCAGTTGGAGCGCGAAGTGCTTGCAGCAGTTGAGGCAGGTGAAGCATGACCGCAGTCTCGGACGCGCAGGCACTGTCGTACATAGCTGGGCAGGCAGCCGATGCTCGCATCAATGTCGAGCTTCAAGCTGGCGACATGACGCTCAATATCGGTCCGCAGCATCCTGCAACCCACGGCACGCTGCGTATAGCGGTGAAGCTCGATGGAGAGCAGGTCGTGGCGGCCTCCCCGATGCCTGGTTACATGCACCGCGGCTACGAGAAGCTCTGCGAGGTGCGTACCTTCCCGCAGGTCACGACGCTGGTGAATCGCATCGATTGGATGGGCTCTTTCGCGAATGAGGTGCCATTCATCCTTGCGGCTGAACAGCTCATGGGCGTTGAGGCCCCAGAGCGCGCAACACATATCCGCACCATTCTTTTTGAGCTCAGTCGCATAGCAAATGTCGCTCTGTTCCTCGGCGACATGGCTGTACAACTCGGTGCCATCACCCCGGTGTTTCTGGCGTTTCGTGATCGTGAGTTTGTTCTTTCACAGATCGAGGCTGCGACCGGTGGACGGTTCCATCCCAACTTCGACCGCATCGGCGGCCTAAAAGACGATTTGCCGAAGGGCTGGCTGGCCGAGACCAAGTCGTCCATGGTCAAGCTCCGTAATTTCTGCGACGAGATGGAAGACCTCCTCGTCGGCAACCCCGTTTTCACGACCCGTTGCCGCGGTGTCGGCATTATCCCTGCCTCGGTGGCATTGTCCTACGGACTCTCTGGAGCAAATCTGCGGGCCAGCGGTGTGGACTGGGACTTGCGTCGAGACGGCGGACTCGGACTTTCCTATGACAAGGTTGATTGGAAGGTCTGGACCCATCCAGATGGCGATTCGTTTGCTCGCTACTGGGTGAGGCTGCAGGAAGTACGCGAGGCCACCAAGATCGTGGATCAACTCTGCGACACGCTGCCCGGCGGGCCGATCATGACGAAGGTGCCGAAGATCATCAAGGTTCCTGAGGGCGAGGCCTACGTCTCAACCGAGAACCCCCTCGGCGAGATGGGCTATTACGTCATCTCGAAGGGAGACCTCGGACCGTTCCGGGTCAAGATCAGAACTCCCAGTTTCAACAACATCTCGATCCTTCCGTGGGTCCTTCAGGGTGTGTATGTGCCTGACATCATCACGATTCTGGGCTCGTTGTACTTCATCTTGGGAGACATCGACCGGTGATCCTCGGACTCGCATACTGGGCAGAGACTGCTATCAAGCTCGGCGTGATTATGGCGGTTATCCCCGCCGCTTCGCTTATCTTGGTCTACGTATTTTTGTTCAAGATGATGGCGCACATGCAGAGCCGTCTGGGTCCCATGGACACCGGCCCGCACGGCTCTTTGCAGATTATCGCTGAGGCCATCAAGTTCCTGCAGAAGGAAGACATTCGGCCAGAGGCGGCCGATCGCCACGTCTTTAATCTTGCGCCCATCGTGGTGCTGATGTCGACGTTCCTGATGTACGCCGTGCTGCCTGTTGGCCCTGACGCGATTGTGCAGGATCTTGAGACGGGCGTCTTCTTCGTCCTGGCTGTTTCGTCAATCTCTGCTCTTGGTGTGCTGATGGCTGGCTGGGCTTCGGCTTCGAAGTACGCGTTGTTGGGTGGTTTGCGTGCGGCTGGTCAGCTCATTGCCTATGAGCTACCGCTGGTGCTGGCTGTCATGGGAGTGGTCATCCAGGCTGAGTCAATGAGCATGCAGCGCATCGTGTTGGCTCAGGCTCAGGGCTCAATTTTCGGCGTGGACATCATCGGTAATCCCTTCATTCTCACGCAGTTCATTGGTTTCGGTATTTTCATGATTGCGGCGCAGGCCGAACTCACCCAGACCCCGTTCGATATGCCGGTTGCCGAGACCGAACTCGTGGGCGGCTACCAGGTTGAGTACACGGGTTTTCGTTTTCTCCTGTTTTTCATGGCCGAGTTCGGCACCGCCTTTGCCTTTGCTGCGATTGCGTCCGTGCTGTTCCTGGGCGGCTGGTGGATCCCAGGGTTCGAGCCCGATGACAACATTCTCAACATTCTCGGTCCCGGTGTAATGCTCGCAAAGGTGATGTTCTTATCGTTCCTCATCTTCTGGGTGCGCTTTACCTATCCACGTTTGCGTGAGGATCAGCTGCAGAAGTTCGCATGGAAGGTCCTCATTCCCTTGACGCTGTTTAACATCGTTGCGACCGGCATCTTCAAGGTGGTGTTCTAATGCCTCAGGCACCAGGATTTCTCAAGGGATTTGGCGTTACATTCAAGAACATGCTGACGCCGGCAGTGACGGTGCAGTATCCGCATGAGCGGTTGGATCCGCCACCCCGCGCGCGTGGTGTAATCGCGCTCAAAGAAGAAAACTGCACCTCGTGCATGCTCTGCGTCCGGAGCTGTCCCGACTGGTGTATCTACATTGAGGCTCACAAGATCAAGGCCCCGCCTCGTCGCGCTGGTGGCAAGGCTCGAAACGTCAACAAGCTAGATCGTTTCGACATCGACTATTCGCTGTGCATGTACTGCGGCATCTGCGTCGAGGTCTGTCCCTTCGAAGCCATCTTCTGGTCACCCGAGTTCGAGTACTCCGAGCCGCGCATAGCCGACCTTCTCCACGACATCAATCGTCTCAATGAATGGATGGAGACGGTTCCTGAGTTTGAGCCCTATGAGGCTGGCTCGACGGCCAAGATCGTCAAGGTGCCCCGCTAGTGGTCGCGCAGAATATCGCCTTTGGCATCCTCGGTGTGGCTGTGGCTATTGCCGCGGTGAAGGTGGTTACGACGCGCAACATTGTCCATGCCGCGTTGTACCTCATCGTGGTGCTCGCTGGTATCGGTGCGCAGTTCATCCTGCTTGCCTCTGAGTTCGTGGCTGTGACGCAGTATCTGGTTTACATCGGTGCGATCGTCGTACTGTTCCTGTTCGGCATCATGTTGACACGAGCAC
>CAYUOD010000256.1:0-1497 GCA_964446225.1 uncultured Acidimicrobiales bacterium
AGCGTGTCGTAGCCAGCCCGAATCAGCTCAGTGAGTCCGCCGCAGAGCACGACCTGCTCGCCAAAGAGATCAGTCTCGGTTTCTTCGGCGAAGGTCGTCTCAAGCACACCACCACGAGTTCCGCCGATGGCCTTGGCATAGGCCAGGCCCAGAGCGTGAGCATTGCCCGTCGCATCCTGATGAACGGCGATGAGCGCTGGCACGCCACCACCCTCAACGAACGTACGGCGAACGTTGTGGCCTGGGCCCTTAGGCGCAATCATCCACACATCAATGTCGGCAGGCGGATCGATCTGGTCGAAGTGGATGTTGAATCCGTGGGCAAACACGAGCGAGTTACCAGCCACCAGATTGGGCGCTATGTCACTCTCGTACACGCGCTTCTGCTCGGTGTCGGGTACCAGCACCATGATGATGTCGGCCTCGGCGGACGCCTCTGACATGCTCATCACGCGCAGACCAGCCTCTTCAGCCTTGGCACCCGAGGATGAGCCGTCCCTCAGTCCGACGCGGACATCCACACCAGAATCCATGAGGTTCAGCGCGTGGGCGTGACCCTGTGATCCGTAACCCAGAATCGCCACCTTCTTGTCTTTGAGGAGACCAAGATCTGCGTCGGCGTCGTAGTAGATGATTGCGGGCATGGTGATTCCCTTTCAGAGAACGTAACTGGAGGTGAGGTCAGCTCACCCGGTCAGCAATGGAAAGTCTTGAGACGTCGCGGTCAAGCGACGGCAGCGCTACCCGGCCGGTGCGCTGAATCTGATCAATACCATAGGGTCGCATCAGGTCCTCACACGCATCGAGGCGATCAGGCGAGCCGGCGATCATGAGCGTAAGTTCGTTGTGGCCCACATCGACAACCTTGCCGTCGAACATTTCGAGCAGACTCAGCACCTCGGTGCGACGAGCCGGCGGAGTCTTGACGGTGGCCAGCATCAACTCACGTTCGACAGCAACCTGTGGCTGAAGTTCAGAAATCTTCAGCACATTTACCAGCTTGTGCAGCTGCTTCGTGATCTGTTCGAGGGTGGAACTTTCGACGTCCACGACGATCGTGATGCGGCTGAACCGCTCATCATCGGTTGGCGCAACCGCGAGTGAATAGATATTGAAGCCACGACGCGAGAACAGCAGGGCAATGCGCGCCAGAACACCTGGCGTGTTTTCTACGAGGACGGAGAGGATGTGGTGCCTCGGCGACTGGTTACTCATCATCAAGCCTCTCTAGGACGGCGCCGCCCCGCCGAATGCGGCGGGGTCACCATCTTCTGGTCCGAGCAGAATGTTGTCGTTGGATCCGCCCGCTGGCACCATCGGGTACACCTTCTCATTTGGGTCGACCCTGAAGTCGATGACGACCGAACGATCATTGATCGAATTGGCGAGCTCGATGGCCGGGACGACTTCTTCTTCAGTTTCGACCTTGATGCCGACGCAGCCCATCGCCTCGGCCCACATCACATAGTTGGGGTGATCTGCCCCAAGGTGGGTCTG
>CAYUOD010000256.1:1597-4570 GCA_964446225.1 uncultured Acidimicrobiales bacterium
CCCTTGATGGTTGGCTTATACCCCGGAAGATCGAGGTCATCGCCGGGCCAGTACCAGTCCATCTCATTGTTCGAGATGTCCTTGGGAAGATCCACAAGCACCGGCCCAGGACGTCCCGTCGATGCGAGATGGAAAGCCTCCGCGATCACGCGTGGGATATCGGCGGCGTCGGTGATCAGGTAGTTATGTTTGGTCACCGACATGGTCACGCCGGTGGTGTCACATTCCTGGAACGCATCAGAGCCGATCGCGCTGGTCGCCACCTGCCCGGTGATTGCCACCATAGGAATGGAATCCATCATCGCGTCCGTCAGTGGCGTGACGATATTCGTAGCGCCCGGCCCCGACGTGACGATACACACACCAGGTTTACCGGTGACGTGGGCATAACCCTCGGCCATGTGGCCCGCACCTTGTTCGTGGCGCACCAGCACATGACGTATCGGCGATTCGATAATGGGGTCGTAGACAGGCAGGATCGCGCCGCCAGGTAGCCCAAAGACCACCTCTACTCCGGCCATCTCGAGACTACGCATCAGAGCCTGTGCTCCGGTTATCCGCTCAGTTGTCATCTACTACTCCCCACAGCGTTTCCTAACATGTGAGATATGTGTCCAAGAATGCGAAAGGCCTCCCACGAAGGGAGGCCAAGAGCGCACACGGGTAAGCGTGCGCCTACGGAATGACTACGACTCGAAGCAAGCTACGAAAGATCATCTCCACAAGTGTTACAGCACCGTTCGCCCTGCGCAAGCAGCTAGGCCTCGGTGACCGCTCCCTTGTCCGCTCCCTGGGCCAGCGTTGCGTACTTGGCGAGAACTCCGCGCACGTACCTGGGCTCTGGAAGTTTCCAGTTGGCTTCGCGTTCAGTCAGGATTTCGGGGGTGACCAGCAGTTCGATCGTGCGGTTAACGACGTCAATCCTGATGGTGTCGCCTTCTTCGATGAAGGCAATCGGTCCACCGTCAACAGCCTCGGGGGCAACATGGCCAATACAGAATCCACGGGTGCCACCGCTAAAGCGCCCGTCAGTGATGAGGGCGGTATCTCCGCCGCGTCCCGCGCCCTTCATCGCACCGGTAATTGCCAGCATCTCGCGCATGCCAGGGCCTCCCTTGGGGCCCTCGTAACGAATCACCACAACGTCACCGGCGTGGATCTCGCCACGCAGCACCGTATCGAGTGCATCCTGCTCTCCGTCGAACACACGCGCTCTGCCCTCAAATTCGTCGAACTCGATGCCAGCCACCTTCACGACCGCACCCTTAGGCGCGAGAGACCCTTGCAGGACAACGGTCCCGCCGATTTCGTGGATCGCGTTGCTCAGCCCGCGTACGACCTTGCCGTCGGGTGACGGCGGATCGATGGCATCGAGCTCATCGCCCATGGAGCGACCGGTTACCGTCATCACGTCACCATCGATGAGCCCCGCTTCAAGCAACTCCCTCAGGACCACCGGCACACCGCCCACCTGATCCAGATCGTTCATGTGGTACTTGCCGCCAGGTGTCATGTCGCAGAAGTGCGGCACTTTGTCCGCAATCTCGTTGAAAACATCCAGCTCCAACTCCACCTGCGCCTCGTAGGCAATTGCCAGCAGATGCAACACCGCGTTGGTCGAACCGCCGAGAGCCATCGACAGCGCTATCGCATTCTCGAAGGCCTCACGGGTCATAATGTCACGCGGCCGGATGCCCAATTCGAGGAGCTGCAGGACCAGCCGTCCCGTCTCGACGGCCGCGACTTCGCGTCGAGGATCGATTGCCGAGGCAGAGCTGGACCCCAGCGCCGACATACCAATGCCCTCAGCAATCGAAGCCATCGTGTTCGCGGTGAACATACCTGCACACGCGCCGATGGTCGGACAGGCGTTGCGCTCGATCGCATCGAGGCGGCCGTCAGTAATCGTGCCGGCCGCGTGAGCACCCACGGCCTCGAAGACCGAGACGATATCAAGGGCGGTGCCGTCCAGGTTTCCGGGCAGTTTGGACCCTCCGTAGAGAAACACCGACGGCACATTGATACGCGCTGCGGCCATAAGCATGCCCGGCAGGGACTTGTCGCAGCCAGCGAAAGTCACCATTGCGTCGAGGCGCTCGGCGTGCATGACGACCTCGATGGAGTCAGCGATCACCTCACGACTGACGAGGCTTGCCCGCATGCCCTCATGGCCCATGGATATGCCGTCAGATACCGCGATGGTATTGAACTCGATTGGCCATCCGCCGTTCTTGAGCACACCGGTGCGGCAATGCTGGGCAAGATTCTTGAGCGGCATGTTGCACGGAGTGACTTCGTTCCACGAGGACGCAATGCCGATCTGAGGCTTCTCGAAATCGATGTCGTTCATGCCAGTTGCGCGCAGCATCGCTCGCGCCGGCGCCCGTGTAGGACCGTCGGTCACCTCATAGCTGCGGTGCTTGCCGAGGCTGACTGGTTGTTCGCTGACCATGACAGGATTCTCCCGAGGGCTCTGGGGGTGCGGTCACTATCGAGCCTATTGGAAACTAGTCTGTCGTCGATGCGGATTGGGAAGTCAGGTCTCTATGTTGTGGCATCTGCGCTGATCGTTGGGGCACTTACCGCTGCCCTCGTGACCGGCACTGGTAGTCCGGACGGCTCACTGACGGCAACCCAGACGACACTGTCTGTCTTCGAGACCCCTGAGTACATACGTGCGAACGAGCAATGTGAGCCCTATGTGGGACCGGGCTTCTCCTCCAGACCTGCAGAGTTCCCGCGCCTTAGCGCAGCAGCCGTCGTAACAGACCTCAATCAGCCAACCGATGTCGTCTTCTTGAACAACGAGACCGCGTTCATCGGGCAGCGCGAGGGAGCGGTGCTGTTGTGGGACATCGCTTCTGGCGAGACCAGCGTGGTCATCTCAGAACTTGTGGACGACACCAGTACCGTCAACGACCAGGGGCTCATTGGTCTTGCCATCAACCCCGAGGGCACCTACCTCTACGTGCA
>CAYUOD010000257.1:0-4566 GCA_964446225.1 uncultured Acidimicrobiales bacterium
TGCGCGTTATGGCCGTTGGTGATGACGACAGGGTCGTTGCTGTTGCGAGGATTCTCGGCGATGACGAAATCGACGACGAACTGCTCGACGGCGAGCCGGAAGAGCAGGTTGTCGAGGGCGAATCAGCGCCACCTGAAGAGCAGACGTCACAGTAGATCTCTGCAGGCCGCCTGTGTCGTGTATGCGACGCGACTCTGGTCAATCCACCATTCTCCTGCTCATTGGTATGGCCGCGGCGGTGTTCGTGGCGGTCGGGCTCACCAAGGTTGGTGTGGCAATGGTGCAGTCTGCGCGGGCCAGCACTGCGGCGGATGCAGCGGCACTGGGCGCGGCCTGGGACGGTCCATCAGCAGCGCGCGTCCTCGCCTCACAGAATGGGGCGCAACTGCTCACCGTCTCCCAGGATGGTGCCGAGATCCAGGTCGCGGTGTCTGTGGACAGTGCCGTGGCCGTGTCTCGCTCACGTCGCTCTACACCACCGCTCGGGGATGTTGCTGGCTTGACCGTTGAGACCCAACGGGCGCTAGTCCGCGCTGAAGTTGTACTTGGCGAAGCGGTGCCGGTTGTCTCTGGCTTCAGAAGTCGTGCCCAGCAGCAGGCGCTGTGGGACCGCCGCGGAAGCAACCGCTACCCAGTTGCCCGACCCGGCACATCGCGCCACGAGACCGGCCGGGCGATCGATGTTCCGAGCAGCTTCGCGCGGCGATTGGCGCGTATTGGTCCTCAGGTTGGCCTCTGCCGCCCACTGCCCAGGCGCGATCCCATACACTTTGAGGTGTGTCCGACTCGTCAAAAGTGATCAAACCCAGCAACAGCGATGGGACGAAGCCCGTTCCTGCGTCAACTGCTGGTTCAAAGAAGTCCCAGAAGCTTCCCAAAAAGCCCCGCGGAAAGGTGAGTTCCGGCTCTCCGAAGATCGTTCGCACGATGGGTGTTCGCAAGGTCAGGGCGCGGCGTGTCCGCAGGACGATCCGCCATGTGGACCCCTGGTCCGTATTCAAGATTGCACTGCCCTTGTGTGCATGCATCTACTTTGCTCTCGTTATTGCCTTCAGTGTGCTTCTTCGTGCAGTGGAGCAGGCTGGTCTCATCGAGAAGATTGAGGACTTTGCCACCTCGACCCTGCAGTTTGAGACCTTTGAGATTCAGATTGAGACGATTCAGCAGTCGATTATCGTTATCGGCCTTGTCATGGCGGTGGTAACTGCTGCAGCGATGGTGCTGGGCGCTGTGTTGTTCAACTTGATCAGCGACATCATGGGCGGAATTCGAGTCTCGGTCATTGAAGAAGAGCCGGCTGTGCGCGTGAAGCAGCGCTCCAGGGCACCGCGTGCCAAGAAGCCAGCCAAGAAGACAACTCGTAAGGCAGCACCTCCCCAGAATGCGCCCGTCCCACCGCAGGGTGTGAATCAGCCTGGTTCCGTTTTTGAAGACCCTTCGCGGGCATCAGTTCCGAGTCCGCCGCCAAGACCTGCGGGCGACGTATAGCTTCGGGCATTGGTGGCAGTGGGGACAAGTTACGAAGAGGCGCTGCCCGCCGGGGAACTCAGTGGCGGGCAACAGTTCTATTTGCAGTATCATGGTCGACTCCGAGGGCCTATAGCTCAGTTGGTTAGAGCGCACCCCTGATAAGGGTGAGGTCGCTGGTTCAACTCCAGCTAGGCCCACACATTTACCCACGGTGAGGTACAGCAAATGAGAGCAGTTCGTCGAGCTGTTGTGGCCCTCGGCCTTGCCGGTGTCCTTGCAGCAATAATGAGGCTGCGCGGCGCGGGAGGCGTACCCCCAAAGAGCGGCGGCTGGCGCCAACTCGATGGCCCTGATCTGAGGTAGTGGCGTGGGACATGTGTGTATGGTCATTGGCGCGGGTGCTGTTGGCGCGCGCGCCGCTCGTCAACTCGCAGCGTCTTCAGACGTTGATGAAGTGCTGGTTGTGGACGCCAGTAACACGATAGCTGGCGAAGTCGTCAAGGGACTTGGAGACAAAGCCAGAGTCGTCGGTGGCATATCCGACGCGGGGGAAGATCTGGATGTTGTGGTGCTGGCGTCGCCTTGTGGAACCCATGTGCCACTCGCGCTGAACGCACTTCGCAGCGGCGCCCATGTGGTGTCCGTGGCTGATTCCATTGCTGAGATTCGCGGTCTGCTTCGTCTCAACTCCGAAGCTAACGATCGTGGACTGGTTCTTGCGGTAGGAGCGGGTTTCAGTCCAGGTTTGAGCTGTCTGCTCGCACGCCATGGTGCTGCGTCTTTCGACACGATTACCGAGATTCATGTGGCGAAAGCAGGAACCGGCGGACCAGCCTGCGCACGTCAGCATCACATTGCCCTTGGCGGTAATGCGGTTGACTTCCGCGACGGTGCGTTTGTCCGGCGCCGGGGTAGAACGGGACGTGAGTTGTGTTGGTTCCCGGAGCCGATTGACGCGCGGGACTGCTACCGCGCCGCACTGGGGGAGGCCTATCTCCTGGTTCCTGGCTTTCCTGATGTAGAGCGCGTGACGGCGCGTGTGGCCGCGAATAGGAGAAACCGGTTGAGTGCGGTGTTGCCGATGCTGAGGCCTCCACATAAGGACGGAGGACCTGGAGGTCTTCGTATTGAGTTGCGTGGAACTAGAGGTCAAGCCAAGGACATTGCCGTGTATGGAGTGATGGATCATCCTGCGGGTGGTGCCGCCGCCGTTGCTGCGGTGGCCGCTGAGTTCGCATGCAGGTCTGAGCTCATGGCACCCGGTGCCAGAGGTCTGGCACAGGTCTATGATCCTCTTCCTCTACTCAACGAACTTGACTACCGCGGCGTGCGCGCGGCGATCTTTGGTGGATCCAGCAAAGTCTGAAAAGTTTCTGACCCTGATTTGGAAAACCTCTCAAGAACGGTCATATGCGTGCCGATAGGTTTCGAGCAGTGTCTCTACGGATGGAGACACGCGGTGAAAACTAAAAACCTAGGTAGATAGGGAGCTCATTACATGAGCGATGACATGGATGTCACAGCCCTCATCGAGGAACATCTCCCGCTTGTAAAGCATGTGGTGTTCCAGGTGGCGGTACATTTTCCCCGGCATATTGACAGAGATGAGCTCGCCGACGCTGGCGCGCTTGGTCTGGTCGAAGCCGCTCAGCGTTACGAGGCTGAACGGGGAGTTCCATTTGAGCGATACGCTGCGCAGCGCATCCGCGGGGCCATTCTGGACTCGGTGCGAGCCGCAGACTGGGCCCCACGTTCAGTGCGTAGTCTCGCTCGCAAGCTTGAAATGGCAGAGCATCAGCTTGCAAACCATCTTCGTCGTAGCCCCACTGATGAAGAGATCGCTGCGCATATGGAGGTCGACATGGAGCGCCTCGGACAACTCCAGCACCGCGTCTACCGCTCTGTTGTTCTCGCTCTGGATCACTACGTTGCTCCTGAGGAGGATGAGGAACTGACCCTTATCGACGTACTCCATGATGCGGATGAGTTGGAACCGGCACAGCAGGTCGAGCATTCTGAGCTCCGTGGTTATCTCCGCGATGCCATTCGGTTACTGCCAGAACGTCATCGCCTGGTCGCTGTTGGGTATTTCCTTGAGGGTCGCACCTCGCTCGAACTCGCCCGCTTCTTGGGTGTTACAGAATCTCGCATCTCGCAGCTTCGGAGTGAAGCTCTTACGATGCTCAAGGATGGCATCGAGGCGCAGTATGAAGGTGAGTCCGACGAGGACCCAGATCAGGTGACTGGTCGTATCGCCCGACGCAAGGCCCGTTACGCTGCGGCGATCTCCGATGCGAGTGCTTGGCGTAACCGCCTGGTGGACTCAACTGATGAGACCCTCGATCTCACCGCGGACACGCGAACTTCGGTCAACTCTTAGAACACACATCAGGCCCCCCGCCTCGGCGGGGGGTCTTGTGCGTTTTAGAGACCTATCTGGACTTGTCGCTGCTGTTTGAGGTTGTGTCAGACGATTTAGACAAGGAGTCTCGCTGCACTGCGCCCCATTGACCGACGATGGCCGAGATGACGGCTGCGCTGAAGAGGTGTTCGGTCATTGCCTCTCTGGCCTCATCGTCGCCCGGCAGAATGAGCAGTGTGTCTTCGTCTGGCGCCGTCACTCAGATGCCTGTTCATTGGTTCTGTGGATACGTACGGCACCGAACTCCTCGATATCGGCGAGGCGTTCATCGGCGGAGATACTTGCCCTGTTGCCAGCGGCCTCCACATCTGCTGCGAGCGCGCTGAGCTCACTCGCACATGAACGAATGCGATCTCGAGCAGGAGTCGGGGCGAGCTCAAGCAGGCTTCCGAGCGAGGACGTGGGCGGCAGGTTGAGCGAGTCGGTGAGCCGGTGTATCTCGGCTCCTCTCAGCAGTTCTACCTCCCGCACCTTCTCGAGTGACCGGTTGACCTCATCGGCAGCTTGCTCGACGCGACCCATTTCCCCGTCATCGATGAGGCTCTGCAAGGTGGTGACGCGCTCGTGGAGTTCTTCGACGAGCGAACACTCACGCTCGAGCAAACCAACCAGTTTTTCCATGCCTGCTGTCAACCTGTCTCCAAGAGCGGATAGGTACCGATCGACAGATTTTG
>CAYUOD010000258.1:0-2448 GCA_964446225.1 uncultured Acidimicrobiales bacterium
GACCCAGTACTGCTCTGTCATGGTCCCTCTAGGATACGCCCTCTGCCCCATCGACAAATGCGCGTGAGGCGTAGCCTCATCGCTCTAAGCGCCATGAGCTGACGCCTCATCGGGTGAATTAGGAGGTGAACGCAGTGATCGCGACGATTGGGGTGTCCGGTGGGTTGGCGCCGAGGCTGCCAAGGAACGCCAGGTCACTGAACGTGAACACACCGCCATCAGAAGCCACCATCAAATAGCCGTTGCCGTAGGGCACCAGACCGTTGATCGGAGAGTTGAGCTGTTGGCCTTGCGTGAGGACACCAGGGATCGAACCCACGAAACTCGCATCACCAAATGCAAACACACCGCCATCACAAGCGACCATCCAATAACCCCCGCCAGACGGAGTCGGCACCAAACCAACAATTGGACAAGCCAACGCACCAGGCGCCAGCACCTCAGGAATCGAACCAGAGAACTTGGCGTCACCAAACGCAAACACACCGCCATCAGAACCAAGCATGTAATAGCCCTTACCCGACGGCGTCGGAGCAGAAGCAACAATGAACCCGTTCGGCCTGATCCCTAAACCCAACAGATCATTGAAATGCTCGGCGTCACCAAAGTTCAAGACCTGACCCAGATCAGTGAACACCCAATAACCCAAACCTGTTGGCGTCGCCGAAATGCTCGCCACCTGATCAGCAGCTAACAAATCGTTCGGCAAAACATCACCGAAGTTCTTCGCAGTGCCACGTACACGCACCTTGCCCGTTGAATCCAACACCCACAACCCGTCGCCAGCAGCCGTACGATCAAACGCGACCGTCGTCACACCCGCAGCAGGCACAACAGGACTAAAAGCTGGCGAATCACCAAAATCATAGATCGAACCATCGGACTCCAACATCCAATACCCAGACTTCGCTGCCGCAGGAGCAGGTGGGGATGGAGGTGCAGGTGCGACCAAAGGATCAGTCCCTGCAGCCACCTCATCACCATCGTCTACCCCATCACCATCGGTGTCAGCCTTCGACGGATCCGTACCATGAGTATTGCGCTCGCTGTAATTCGTAAGACCATCACCATCAGAATCAACGGCCTTATCCACAAACACATACGCCGCCCCGGAGCTGGTACCGGCGTCGTCGTCCCTTGAGACTCCAACGGCGACCCAGTCCTCATCAAGCCCAATACCGAGTCCGAAGATGTCGAGGGGACTCGGCGTTGGAGCAGTCAACTTTGTCTGTTGACTCCAGGAGGTCGTATTGCGAGTGAACAGGTAGACCGAACCAGCATTCGCGGTGATAGAGGACGTTACGACCGAGCGAGCGCTCACAGCGATCGTGTCGGCGAACACTGCCACGCTTCGACCGAAACGATGATCTGCGTCTGCGTCGGTCGCATTCAGCTTGGCCTGCTGCTTCCAGTCACTACCCCTACCCAGCAGAGTCTTGCTCGGAACAAACACATACGCAGCGCCTGAACTGCGCCCACCGTCGTCATGCTCAGGCGCTCCGACAACCACGGTGCCTCCTGACATCGAGACGCTCGCGCCGAAAAAATCGCCACCACGTTTATCGGCAGCCAACAGCTTGCTCTTTTCGACCCAGATGCTGGCCAACACCGGCCGAAAACGGTCGCGCGTAAATACGTACGCTGCCCCGGAGTCAATTCTTGTGTCATCGTGGCGAGGCGCGCCAACAACAATCGTGTTGCCCGATACCCACACGCTGGTGCCGAACCGATCACCAGCGTCCGCATCGGATGCCGTCAATTTCTCCTGCTCACCCCAGAGATCACCGTTGCGGACAAAAACATACGCAGCGCCCGAAGCTGACCCGTCATCATCATCGAAGAGCGAGCCGACAACAATCGTGTTGCCCGACACCGACACGTTGCTGCCGAAACCGTCAGAATCGGCGGCGTCAGATGCAGTCAACTTCGCCTGCTGACTCCAGAGATTGCCGTCGCGAACAAACACGTACGCCGCGCCCGTTTGGGATCCGGACACGCGGCCTGCCCGGGCGCCGACTACGACAATGTCCCCGGAGACCGCAAGACTGAGGCCGAAGAGATCGCCTCCCCGGGCATCCAGCGCAACCAGCTCGGCTTGCCGACTCCAGGACTTTCCGTCTCGGACAAACACATAGACCGGTCCGGACAGGTTTCCTCCAGCAGATTCATCTGCCGATCCAGCCACGATCGTATCGCCGGAGATGGCGACGCTGTAACCAAAAGCCTGGTCTGGAGCCGCATCTGGCGCCCTCAGCTTGGACTCAACCTCATACGGGCCAGCGGCACGCGCCGGGCTCACCGTCATCAAAACCGCAGCACCAACCAGAATCGCCGCAACGGTCAACCTGCGAGCACGCCCCGAACTCGTTGAATCCCTCACTAGCTAGCCTCCCCGGTTCCCCACCGGAGCGGGTCCCGCGACCCTACCCCCACCCAACGCAGTATCGT
>CAYUOD010000258.1:2548-4562 GCA_964446225.1 uncultured Acidimicrobiales bacterium
CCCCCGAATCACCGAACTCATAGAGCGTGCCATCACGCTCCAACATCCAATAGCCAGACTTGGCAACAGGCACAGGGGCTGGAGGAGGCTTCAGAGGATCAGTGCCAGCAGCAACCTCATCACCATCGCTCACCCCATCGCCATTGGTATCAGCCTTCAGCGGATTGGATCCGAAGGTATTTCGCTCGTCAAAGTTCGAGAGACCATCACCATCAGAATCAAGGACCTTGTCGACAAGCACGTAGACAGCGCCCGAGCTTGTACCACCATCTTTATCCCGCAATGCGCTGACAACCGTCGTATCCCCCGAAACCGCGACATGCACGCCGAAGCGATCAGTCTTGAGGGCGTCTGCAGCTGGGTCCCTCAGGTTGGATTTCTCGCTCCAGTTCGTCCCACTTCGAGCAATAATCTACGCAGACCCCGACATGAACACCTCAGCCGCAGGATCGAAACTGTTTGCACCGATCACGGCAGTATTTCCGCACAGCGCCACACTCGCTCCGAACCTATCCCCCGCAGCCGCCTCCCAAGCGTTCATCTTGACTTCAAACGTATCCAGACCAGCGCTAACTGGAGCGCTCGTCCCCATCACCCCAACACCAAGCATGAGTCCAACGAAAGGAGCAGTTCCACGTCGCGAGCAACTCAGGAGCTTCATAGTCGACCTCTCCAGTTCACCCACCGGACGGATCTCCCAGCCCAACAGGGCAGGCAAAGGAACGGGGCAGGACCGTGGCACATCGCCCGTCAACAGTCCTCTGAGGCGTAGCCTCATGGCGCTGAGAGCGATGAAGTGACGCCTCACACAAGAGGAGCGCGCTGCCTAGCGAGGCATGAAAGGCAGACTCACGAAGTAAGCGACAACGAGTGCCAGTCCTTCGACTCTTGTCACCCGGCTGTAGGTAATCATTGCCAGCACAGCAAACAGGGCCACGCCGACCATCATGAGAACCGGCAGTCCGGCCAGCCGCTCGTCGACAAGCGTTGAGCCACCCGAAGCCAGCCCAAGCACCGCCCCTCCACCGAGACTATTGAGCAGGTTGGAGCCCAACAGATTGCCAATGATGAGATCCGGGTGACCCCTCCGCGCCGCTACCACGGTTGTGACGAGCTCAGGAAGCGAGGTGCCGATCGCCACAATAGTGAGACCGACGAAGCCCTTCGACAAACCCAGCTCGTCGGCGATGCCCGTGCCACCCTGAATGAGGATCCAGGCACCGGCGATAGTGCCAACTAGACCGAGCAGTGTACGCAACGATTCGGCCGCTGTGCTGAGCGGCTTATCTCCCATGACGTCATCAAGCTCAGACGTGTCGGCCAGCTTCTTGCCGCCAAACACAATGAACCACAGCGCGGCGAGAAGAAGAGCAAAAAGTAGCGCACTCTCCCAGAGTTGGATGCCACCCTGAATCGCCCAGCCAAAAAGCATCACCGCCGCGAGCGTCATCGGTGCTTCGCGCTTGAGCACAGTCCAATAAACGGTCAGCGGCAACATCAGCGCGCCGACGCCCAGAACCAGACTCAGGTTTGCGATGTTCGAACCAACGAGGTTGCCCACGCCGAAGTCCACATCTCCCTGCACCGCAGCAATGCCGGAAACCAACATTTCCGGGGCGCTGGTACCAAAGCCCATTATCACCGCACCGATGACGACCGGCGTGACCTTGAGCAGCGACGCCATACGAACTGAGCCCGTAACGAATTCATCGGCTGACTTAGTGAGCAGGACCAGCCCGCCCAGAAGTAGCAAGATTGATAGGGCCACGGGCTACTCGGAGCCTCCGCTGAGAAGGTCTTCGAGTTCCTCCACAGTCATCAGGACATTGCGCGCCTTTGAACCTTCGGAGGGGCCAACGACACCCTTCATTTCAAGCTCGTCCATCAAGCGTCCCGCTCGAGCGAAGCCGACCCGAAGCTTGCGCTGAAGCATCGAAGTCGAGCCCATCTGGGAGCGCACAACGAGCTCCATTGCCTGCCAGGTCAGGTCGCCATCGCTACCGGGAACAACATT
>CAYUOD010000259.1:0-4559 GCA_964446225.1 uncultured Acidimicrobiales bacterium
TCGTTGGCGATGGAGTGGGGTCCGTTGGGCATCAGAGTGAATGGCGTTGCCCCGAGTCACACTGCGACTGAGACCGTGAGTTCGCTTGCGGCCAAGGGAATCATTGATCTGCCGAGACTAACTGCGCATATCCCGCTGGGTCGTCTGGCCGAGCCGGACGAGGTCGCCGACGCCGTTGTGTTCTTGTGCTCTGACCAGGCCAGATTTATTACTGGCCAGGTGCTCGCGGTGGATGGCGGCTACACGGCCTACGGCGACTGGTAACTAGGGGTTGACGATGACTTTCCCCAGCGACCGCTTCTCGCCAAGGCTCTTGATGGCTTCACCGGTTTCGGCGAGCGGGTAACAGCGTTCGATGCTGGGAGTTATTCTTCCGGCCTCGAACAACTCCGCCATAAGCGTGAGCTTCTCGCTGTTCCCACTCGCCATCAGAAGTGCAACCCGGTCTTCGCCGGTTCTGGAGAGAACCGGCCCGAGAAACGCCGATTGGGCGAAGGCCGTGCCTGATCCGCCGGCCATGAGATAGATCCCGCCCGGCTTGAGCGATTTCCTGCTCTGGAGGACTGACCGGTAGGCCGCGAGATCCAAGATGATGTCGTACTGTTCGCCGTTTTGTGTGAAGTCTTCTGCTGTGTAATCGATGACATGGTCCGCACCGACCGAGCGCATGAAGTCTAATTTTCCGGTGTTGTCCACGCCTGTAACTTCGGCGCCGTAGTGCTTCGCGAGCTGCACTGCACAGCTGCCGGCACCACCTCCCGCTCCGTTGATGAGCACCGTCTGTTCTGGCTGCAGGTCAGCCTTGTCGACCAGTGCTGTAAGCGCGATGAAACATGCCTCTGGGATGGCAGCAGCCTGCTCGAAGGACATGCCGGCGGGCTTGATAGCGAGGGCGGCGTCAGCGCTCACACATACATACTCCGCGAATGCCCCGAAGCTGGTCTGTCCGAATATCTCGTCTCCTGGTTGGTACCGGGTGACGTCCTCTCCTACTGCCTCAACCTGACCTGCGACGTCATATCCGAGGATCTTGAATTTGGGCGTGAGAATCTTGAATCGGGGCGTGGATTCACTGTCGGCAGGAGCAGGAGCGCTGGTCCGCGCCTTGCCTCCGAATATGCTCGCGAGGATCGTGATGTAGAGCGGTTTCGCGGTAAGGAGTTCCCAGTCTCCGAGATTCACTGACGCGGCGTGGACCCGTACCAGCAGTTCGTTCTTCTGGGGTGTCGGCTTTGGGACTTTCTCGACCCGGAGATTCTCGGGGGGTCCGTACCGGTGGCGGACGGCGGCCCGCATTGTTGAGTCGTTTGGCATCCCGCGAAACTATCAGTTGGGGTGCTGGACTCCATCGACATAAACCCAGCGCCCTTGGTGTCTTGCGAACGTGCTGAGCTCGCCTTGAGAACCCGCTCCGTTGATGTCGACAAAGTGGGCTACGAAGTCGACCGTGCCCGAATTGTCCAGCAGGTCGCCACCCGTAGTGGATCGAATCTCAAGGCGCGTCCAATGATGGTCCGCGGCGAATGTGACCCGCGACGGTCGGGTGGATGGATGCCAGGAGTGCAACAGATAGTCGTGTTTCTGGAGCGAGAAGGCCGTGAACCGCGAACGCATGAGGCGCTCTGCTGTGGGCGCTGGCTTGCCGTTGATAACTGGCTCACAACAGGCAGTGAATGGGTTGCCGCTTCCGCAGACGCAGTGCTCTGAGTTCTGCATCTCGTTCGCGTGGTCGTGATGAGACAGAATTCTGTCCACTTTCCATAGGGTACAAAGTCACAATTTACACTGATTACCACTCAGCGGGTCAGATTCGTCTAGACGTATCACGCTCCGTTAGTTAGGTTCGCAAATGAGCGGCAACAAGGGCGGCGCGATGTGAAGTTTCGCGTGAAAGTACTATGCGGGGCGATTGCAGTACTGGCGGTGACGCTGGTTCCTACGCCAGCCGCGGCCGACTTCTCTACAACCACCCAACTGACCACGGCGATGGACATCCCCGCAGGACTCCTGGGTTCGAGTTACAGCGGTAGCAACGTCGGAGCCTCTGTGGAGACCAAGACGGTCGCCGGTTTTCCGGTCAAAGGCTCCTCATACCTGGTCTTGTCGACGGGACAGGCCAACCGCTTCACGCTGCCAGACAACAGCGGCAGTATGGGTAGCAACGTCTCCGGGGCAACGGGCGCCGCGGGACAGGATCAGGCTCAGCTTGCGATTCGTCTCAAGCCCCCTGCCAACGCACAGTGTTTCGCATTCGACTTCCGGTTCTTTTCAGAGGAGTACCCGGAGTTTGTCGGCAAGAAGTTCAATGACGCGTTCACCGCTGAGATCGTGCAGTCGGACATCACGTTCAAGAACGGCAGCGTCGTAACCCCGTGGAACTTCGCCTTCGACAAGCAACTCAATCCGATAACGATCAACTCGGTCGCTGGAATGTCGAAGGACACCGTTACGACCTTCGACGGCTCCACCCCTTTGCTGAGCGCGGTGACACCAGTCGAAGTGAACGACAAGAACGAAGTCCTCATCACCCTGACCATTCAGGATGTCGGTGACTCCATCTATGACTCAGCTGTCGCTATTGACAACGCCCGCTGGCTGACCACGAAGAACTGCACGGCAGGCATTATCAACGTCGGCGATCGCGACGAAGACGGACTGCCGAATGAGTGGGAAGAGAAGGGCCTTGACGTTGACGGCGACGGCAAGATTGACCTCGATCTCCCAGCGATGGGCGCCGACCCAGACCGTAAGGACCTCTTCCTGGAAATCGACTGGATGGTCGCTCCGCAGTCATGTGTTTGGATAGTTTGCTGGGGCGGCAAGGACTTCTCTCCGACGCCCGCGGCGATCAACGCCGTTGTGAAGGCGTTCGCCGACGCCCCGGTTTCCAATCCTGATGGTTCGACGGGCATCACACTGCATGTCGATAGCGGCCCAAATTCGGCCATGAAGGCGGGTGCGACCTGGGGCTTGCGCGGCCGGGGAAACGCGGTCAAGCACGTTCCGGATCTGGGCACTCGTGTCAACGGCCGATACAACTGGGCGGCGTTCCAGAAGCTCAAGGATGCGAACTTTGACGAAGCGCGTCGTGACGTGTTCCACTACGCAATCTACGCCGACAGGTACGGCGGGGGACGCTCTTCAGGCATCTCCCGAGGTATCAAAGCCGCTGATCTCATCGTAAGCCAGGGGGCCTTTAACGGCGGAACCGGCTTCACGCTTGTGCAAGAGCGCGGCACGTTGATGCACGAGTTCGGACACAATCTCGGACTTCGGCATGGGGGAGCAGACAATCTCAACCGCAAGCCCAATTACCTCAGCATCATGAGCTACACCTTCCAGTTCCCGGGTCTTCGTGTGAACGGGTTGGATGGTCGCCTGGACTATTCGCCAAATCTGCTCGATCCGCTCAATGAGGCGAGCCTCAAAGAAGCGATTGGACTGGGGCCTAACGCGCTTGTCGGCAACTTCGGCACGGTGTGGGCCTGCGGAAACTCTCGCTTTATCACCAGTAATGCAGCGGGAGCGATCAACTGGAACTGTGCTGGCTCCTCGACGCAGTCGAATGTCAGCGCCGACATCAACGGGGACGGGTTCCGCAGCACTCTTGTCGGCCAGAACGACTGGATAAGTCTCAAGTTCGATGGTGGCGCGATCGGCCTTCTTGGGCAGAGCGAGCCGCCTCCGAGTCTGACTGAAGACAAGGAGATCACCCTCGACATCGCCAAGAAACTGGGTGTTCTCACGGGTGATTTCGAGGCGCTTCTGACGGCGCCATCGACCGCACTGCTGGTCGCTGACTCTGGGACAAGGTCAGTTGAGCTCAGTCTTGCCAATGTCGGAAAGAAGGCCGACACGTATACGTTCAAGGTTGCTGGTCAAGGCCTGGTCCTTTCGTCACTTCCAGCGACCAGTCTGAGCGCTGGTGCTACGAAGAGCCTTGGGCTGAACGTCAACACCAAAGGTCTGAAGCCAGGTGAGTACGACCTCAAGATCACGGTGCTCAGCAAGGCCACGGGTGCGGTGATATCCACGGCAAACGTGGCGGTGACTGCGCCTGACTTCTCTGATCCGGCGGTGAAGCAGGCGGCACTGGCTGCCTCCAAGAAACTTGCAGCGCTCTCGGCAAGTGCAGGGCCGGACAATCGTGGCGACATCCTCGAGATGCTCGCAACCGTTGAGCCCTCCAGGTCCGGCTACTGGATGGCGGAGGCAGACGGTGACTTGTACGCCTTTGGAGATGTGACTGCCTTTGCAGGTGTGGGACTGGCGGCCGGTGAGCGTGTCGTTGCGTTCGACCGGTCCACCAGCGGTGATGGACTCTGGATTCTTGACTCCTCTGGCAAGGTGCATGTTCGTGGTACGGCCAAGAACTTCGGCGACGCGAACCTGGCCGCCCTTGCCCCGGGCGACGCGGTGGCAACGATCGCGGCGAACCCATCCGGTCTTGGCTACACCGTGTTTACCGACCTCGGTCAGGCGCTCGTCGGAGGCGATGCCAAATACTTCGGTGACCTGCCCGGGCTGGGCATTGTGCCCAATGGCAGGATCGTGGCTTC
>CAYUOD010000260.1:0-3091 GCA_964446225.1 uncultured Acidimicrobiales bacterium
GGTGACGGTGAGATCCCGGTGTTCACCACTGCCGACGGTGATGGCGCTCGGCCTGAGCTTGTACTGATACCGGCGATCTTCGGCGTGGATGAGGGCGCCAAGACTCTGGTCGAGACGATCACGGCACCGTTGTCTCTCCATTTTGGAGACGCAAACATAGCGACCCCTGTCGAAGCTGTGGCCTCGCTACGTAAGGCCTTGGATGGTCAGGACAACGCCAAGATCTTCCTGCACGAGGGTGGGGTAGAGCATGGTTTTGCTGATCCAGGCGCCGCTGAGTTCGATCCGGACGTCTACAAAATAGGTCTCGCCGAGATTGGACGTCTCCTCGACGGAATGCGATAGCCACCATGGCAGTTGTGGAGTTTCTCACCTTCGACGTGCCGCTTGAAGAGCGGCCCGAATGGCTCCAGGCAGAGGAGCAGCACTGGACCCGGTTTCTGGAACGACAGCCAGGGTTCCTCAAGAAGCAGATATGGGAGAACGCTGACGATTCGTCCCAGATCCACGCCGTGATCTGGTGGGAGTCGATCGAGCACTGGCAAGCCATCCCCAAAACGGAACTGGCTGCGGTAGTGGACGCGATGGGACGACACGAACGTCAACCCACACTCACGACCTTCAATCTCCTCCGCGACTACTAAGCGCTCCTCGTCACAGGTCGCTCAGCTCGTCGACCTGACCGTGTCGCCGATTCCCACCAGATTCCTCAGTTCGGTCGTGATGAGTTCCAGAAGGACTCGTATTCGCAAGTCGGCTTGCTGCTCGGGTAGAGAGGCCGCCTCGACCTGAAGGGTCGATAGAGGGGCGTCCCAGAGCCGTCTGAGTTTGCCGTCGGCCCTTGGTTGTTCGCCGAGAAAGGCGGGAAGGATTCCTATTCCGGGTCCTTCGAGTAAGGCGTCGCGCACCACGGTTCGGTCATCGACGACCACGGCCGCTGGCAGCAGTTCTGGCATTGTCTGTTGGAGCAGGGCTTCGTCGCCTAGGGCAACGATGAGGCCACCGGCTTCGGCCGCCGACCCGATGGTCTTGCTACCCGTGTAGAGCCAGAGCGGAACTTCGGCCAGCTGCTCGGTAACTAGGTTCGAATCTGACGAAGGTCCTCGACGTATGGCCAGATCGACACGATCGTGTATCAGGTCGACCGGTTCGGTCTGTATGAGAATCTCGAGGCGAACGCCGGGGAGCCGGCGGCGGTACTCGCTGATGACTGATCCGCCAACTAACCGTCGCAGGGGCGGTGGGACCGAGACCCGAACTGTGCCCTGCGGGCGATTGTCGTTCATCGTGGACCGGAGGGTACGAATGGCGGGCATCAGAAGCTTGATTTGGCCGAGTAGGGCCTGGCCATGTGTGGTCGGTACAACCTGCCGCGCTCGGCGATGCATCAACTGTTTACCGGTTTTGCTCTCGAGAGATGCCAGCCAACGACTGGCGGTGGGCTTCGGGATCTCCAGATCTTTGGCGGCCGCGGTAATCGTGCCCAGCTCGGCGAGCCGGTCGAAGAAGATCAGATCGCGTAGGCGTATGTCATCAAAGTCATCCAACATCGAAGCCATCTCCGTCTCTAGGCGCAGCCGGTCTCATCCATACTCCGTATCTCATAAAGTGAGTCGTTCAGTTGCAATAATAGGGCTTTTCGTCTCAATAGTTTGACCCTATAGTGAATATATGACCGAAAAGAAGCCAGTGAGCAACGAGACGAAGCCGTTGCAAATAACCGAAGATACCCGCGTTTCAGCGATTTTGACCGAGTACGGCGACATTGCCGAGGTCATGGAAGCCTTTGGGGTAAATCGGGTCGGTGGACTCGCACTACGAAAGACCATTGGGCGGGTCCTCACCGTCAAGGGAGCGGCGCGGCTGCATCGGGTTCCGTTGCAGGAGTTTCTGCCCATGGTGCAGCGAGCGGCCAGTTCCCCTTCGTCACTGGATGCCGCCACGAGCCGTAGCGATTTCAGCCATGACGAGTTCTCCGGTACCAAGGGCCGGGTAGCGGCCTGGTTCTTGACCAGCCCGCTCCGTAGGATCCTCGACTGGAAGATGGGCACGCCGGAGGAACGTCTGCTGGACTTCCTCCAGTTGTCAGGAGACGAGGTCGTCTTGGACTCGGGCTGTGGCTCTGGTTTCCACACTCTGCTTCTGGCCGAGGAGCTTCCAAACGGCAAGGTCCTGGCGGTTGACCTCTCAAGCGAGATGCTCGACCGGCTTGAGAAGAACGCACGCAAGCGTGGCCTTGAGGGCCGGATCGAGGTTATCCATGGCGATGGTCTCGATCTCGACATGGACGACAACTCGGTCGACCGTGCCCTGAGCGCCGCGGTTTGGCATCATCTGGATGACCCGCAGGGGGCGTGCAAGGAGCTGGTCCGAGTCGTCCGGCCAGGTGGGCGTGTGGTGGTGGTGGATCTCAAGATCGAGCCGTCGACTAAGGCGGTCGCAGGCCTCAAGGGTCACGATCGGGCTTTCGTGGCCGAAGACATGAGCCGCATCATGACCGATGCTGGCCTTGATGAACTGCAGGTCGAACTGGTCGGACAGTGGCTGGTCGGGGTTGGCGTCAAGCCCTTGGACGGCCAGTAAGCAGGGGTTTCCTAAGTAGTGGCGCCTGCTAGCGGCGGTCGTTTGACTTCTTCTTTGGTGGAGCCTTAAACGGTGCTTCGATCAGCGCTTCAAATCGAGAATCGTCAGGCTGCTTCGGCTCATTGAGATTGCGTAGGTATTCCTTGAGCGCTGAACGACCGGCAACTACGTGGTCGCCCTTCATGCCGACTGAGCGTGTGAGGGCATCTTTGGCCTTTTCGACGCGCTCCTTGCGGGTTGCCTTCTCTTTTTCTGAGCGAGGCACAGTCTTCTTGATTTTCTTGGCTTTCTGACCTGCCGTCCGGCGAGCTTCTGTCTCTTGCAGTGGGGTGAGCTTGTTGTCGGCCACGACGGCTGATCTCCTGAAAATTGTGGAACGTTTTGCAGGGACTCCCGTCCCTTGGTCTGTCTCGCAGGCAATGCGTCTGCCGGCCGAGTTCTGTTTTCAACCGGACTCAAAGCATATCGCTTGCCGCCCCATGACTCAGGCAATCGACGAGAGAGGCCG
>CAYUOD010000260.1:3191-4543 GCA_964446225.1 uncultured Acidimicrobiales bacterium
GTGAACGTCCCTGCGTTCTCGATCTTGGGAGGCACTGCGGTGAAGGCGAACCCTCGGGTCGGTAGGGAGGCGAGGTTCGTCAGATGCTCGATAATCGGAATCTCGGCGCCGAGCAGCGTGGTGTGGACCGGGCGCTGAATGTCAGTAGTGCTATCAATATTGAGTGAGTCGATCCCGACGCATGCGACTTTGGCGTCGACGAGCGCTTCGGCCGCGGAGGAGGTGAGGTAAGGGTGCTCTTGTGCGTACTCGGGTCGGCCGAAATGGCGTGAATGGTCAGTGCGTACCAGTACTGCGTGGTTGGCAAGTTCGGTCAGCGCAGAAGGGTCCAGTTCGATGGCTCGTTGTCCACGTGCGTCGAGACAGACCGCAGGGACAGCGGCGACTCGGTCGAGCTCGAGTGCGCTGAGGTCGTGGCCGTCAGCGAAGCGATGGAACGGGACATCAAGGTATGTGCCGGTGTTTGTGCAGATCTCGATCATGCCGATGTGGAAGGTCATCCCGGGTCCATATGCTTCCTCAGCGGCGTCACGGCCGAGGTGTGTTCCGATGTTTGGCCCTGGGAGCCCCGGGTAGGTGGTCATTCCGTCGATGATGGGATGACTGAGGTCGATGTGGCGCGACACTGTCCCTCAAATCTGCTTGCCGACGGTTGAGTCGGAGCTGTCACGTTGGTCAGATGCCATGAGGTCCAGCTTCGCCACCGGTTGACGGTCCCGTCTTGTACGTTGTTGACGTTGTTGAGTCCGTTCCGGATCGCTGCGTCATCACGGCTTCGCAACCGCAGAACCTGGGATCGTCCCTGGCCAGATCGAGCTGCTCGCAAGGTCGTGCAGCTGCGCCTCGATCGTCGCGATCGCAAACCGGGTCAGCGGCAGGGTGGTCATTCCGTGGCATGCCTTCACCCGGTTCTTGAGCGCCTGGTAGCTGTCGAAGGTCCACGGAGCTAGACCGTAGCGGCATAGCTGTATGAACGAAACGCTCATGGATATCTACTTTGCTGATGTCTGCTGTGACCCCCATGGGTGCGACGAACGCGATGAGCGCAAAAGATGCCTGGCCACTCCGTGTGTTTCAGGGCCTCAAGGACTGTGGCGTGCGCCATGTCGGCTACGTGCCGGATGCGGGCCATTCGACTCTGATCGAGTGGTCGATAGCTGATCCGGACGTATGCACAACGATGTTGACCTCAGAACAGGTGGGTGTCGCTGTGGCCACCGGGGCGTGGCTCGGGGGCATGCGTTCGGTGTTACTGATGCAATCGTCGGGCGTTGGGAACTGCATCAACATGCTGTCGCTCCCTGTGCAGACGCGCACGCCGTTACTGATGCTTGTCACGATGCGCGGTGAGT
>CAYUOD010000261.1:0-4518 GCA_964446225.1 uncultured Acidimicrobiales bacterium
ACCTCCACTCCAGCCAGCGATTACGACGCGGCTGACTATCCACCGTTCGCCGTCACCGTTGACCTCGTAATCCTCACCATCCGAGACAACAGACTGCACGTGCTGCTCGTGCAGCGGGACGAAACACCCTTTGAGGGACAGTGGGCCTTACCCGGTGGATTCGTGCGAATAGATGAAGGCCTCCAAACAGCTGCTCGACGCGAACTCGCCGAGGAGACCTCAGTAAGTGACCCAGAGCTGTATCTCGAACAGCTCGGAACCTACGGAGATCCCAACAGAGATCCGCGCATGAGGGTGGTGTCCGTGGCCTGGCTCGCCCTCGCCGCGAGCCTGCCCAATCCATCTGGCGGGACCGATGCCCGGGACGCGCGGTGGGTAGAAACCAATGCGGCGGCTAGGAGCGACCTCGCGTTCGATCACGACTTGATCCTGAGCAATGGACTGGAGCGCGCTCGGGCGAAGCTGGAGTACTCAACGCTCGCAGCCGAGTTCTGCGGAGCCGCCTTCACGATGAGCGAACTGCGTTCCATCTACGAGGCCGTCTGGGACGCCGAGATTGATCCCCGCAACTTCAACCGGAAGGTCCTCGCCAGCAACGGCTTCGTCACAGAAACCGGAGACCGCACAAATCGCGGAGGCGGTCGGCCGGCGAAACTCTTTGCTGCAGGAACAGCAGCCGATGTCCACCCACCTCTGCGCAGAGAGTCAGTTTCAGTACAGGAATCCACGAAAGTACGAAATGACTGAGCGAAAGCAACGCAGTAGAGTGCAAAGCAGACACTCGGGTGAGGGAGTAACCATGGTTGGGGATCGCGTATTTCCTAGGACATTCGTCGCGGTTCTGATGATGGCGGCCATGCTCGTCCCCGTCGCATCGGGTGCTGCTCCCGCTGCGGCCACCGCAGATGGAGATACCATCTCAGCGTCCGTACGCCTTGACTCCTACAACGGGCCTCCTGCGGTGGGCTTCGAAGTCCGACTGGTTGACCCAGCGTCCAGCCCACTGTTGTGGGATGACATCAAGGATCTGCCGGCCACGACCACCGACTCGCAGGGTCGCTACTCACTCGACGGACTTCGGTCGGACAGGAGATACGTCGTCGTAGTGTCCGATCCTGCTGGGGACTACGCCACCAGGCGGTTCTACTTCCTCGGCGGTCCAGATCTCGAAGCCGACAGAGAAGTGATGGCCTGGGGAGTTCCAGCCAGCGGCTCGGTCAAGGACGATGAGGGACAAACTGTTGGGGGCGCACTCGTCACAGCGGGCGCGATCACCTACACCGCAGACTCGAATGGAGCGTTCGCAATTCCCGCGGTCGGCCCTAACTTCAGCACCGGTACCACCGTTGACATCAGTGCCAGCAGCCCAGACGGGCTCTATGCCCGAGCCGGTCAGCGCTTCACGATCGCGAAAGCGACGCCCGCTGTATTCAGCCTCACGTTGCCGAAAATTCCCGTCGTGTCCGGACGTGTAGTGGACGGTGACGACAATCCGGTTGCGGATGCATATGTCCAGAGCGCTGCCTACAACGGGTCTGGGCCCGGAGACACTCAACTTGGCGCCACAACCGACCAGAACGGGTATTACCAGTTCGAGTACTACGAGGGGTCAAACAACTTCTCGGTCCGCGTGAACGGTGAATGGGAAGGGGTCCTCGTCAACGGAGTTGACAACCCCGAGTTGTTAGTTGAAGGACAGGCCACAGTTGATTTTGTGGTGAAGCAACGCGGACAGCTCTCGGGGCGCGTGAAGACACCAGAAGGCGACGGGCTTCGGGGTGCCGTCGTCGAGATCTGGCGCCACGACTCTGCCTACGACTTCTGCGACCGATTCTGTTACAACTCACCGTTCGAGACGCTCACAGTCGACGAGAACGGCGACTGGTCATTCGGCGCTGCGCCCGCAGTCGAGTACAGCATCATCGTGCGACAAGCCTTGTCGAACACGAGCATCCCGGACAGGTTCATGCTCGGCGCTGAGGAATCACGCTCAGGACTCGACGCAACAACGACGGATACCTTCCTTGAAGGCAAGGTGCTCGACACATCTGGCAAGCCTCTCTCTGGCGTCGGTGTCATAGCTGCCCCCGAATCAAGTTTCCGAGGCGATGATCCGTTCGGAATGGGCGGCTGGTACCACTCAGATGCTGACGATGAAGGTCAATTCAAGGTCGCAGTCACCGCTGGAGAATTCCTGTTGCAGGCTGGCTACGGAGGCGAGAACCGAATCCTGGACAAGGGTGCCGGTGCCAACTATTTCCCAGGACTCGAAGTCCATGAACTGTACGACGGCCCCAAGTCAACCAACAACGTCATCCAGGTCACTGCTGGTGAAACAGTCGACGGACTCGTTGATAGATACGATCTACGCGACGCGATCCCGACGCCACCAGCAGCACTGACATTTCCTGGAATCGAGCTGTCCAGCGAAGGTGTCCCCGTCCTTCGGGACGATGCACCACTGCCTGTTCTCGCCAACGGCTGCGCCAATGCAACGGCTCGCGTCGCCGCCTCAGCGCTAAAAATCTTCTCTCAGGACACCGGGTACGACACGATTTGGAGAGATGTCGGCACCCTCACAGAAACTCCAGCGGGCAGCGGAACCTACTCAGGCAATATCGACTTCACGAGCATCTTTGCAGAAGTCTCACCCGACCTCTTGAGAGTGGAACTGCGCTGCGACGGTACTCCGAAGCAGGAATTCGTCTCGGGACTTTTGTTCCCGGACCGAGCAGGAGTAGTCGTCGACGAGAACAACGACCCTATTGGCGGCGCATCAGTGCAGCTGTATCGAAATGGGGAGCCGATCTCGAGCAATCCGATCGTTCTGAGCCGATTCAGTATCGACAGTGACCAGACGACTGCGTCCGACGGACTCTTCGACTGGGAGACAAGCAACTACGCCCAGGACTTCAAGAAGACTGGCATGACGGCGCGGGTGAGCGCCTCTGGCTGCACCGTTCCCGGATCATCTACCGAAACGGTCGCCATGTCAGGTGATCTGGCGACCTTCCAAACGGTGAAGCTGGACTGCTCGACACCGACCGGCCCAACTCCCCCACCGGCTGCTCAAAGTGCCGGCTACTGGATGCTCGAGAGAAGCGGCATCCTCCACGGCTTTGGGGCTGCAGCAACATTCTCCGCAATGGCCAGCGGCGACGTGGTGGACTTTGACCGGACCAACTCCGGTGATGGACTCTGGGTGCTCGACGAGACCGGCAAGGTACAGGTGCGCGGTGCGGCGACTCACTACGGCGACGTAAACCTCAGCCTGTTGGCGACCGGCGAACAGCTCGCGAGCATCTCCGGAACCTCCTCAGACAAGGGCTACTGGGTCTTCACCGACCAAGGCCGGGTGCTCACCTTTGGTGACGCCGTCCATTACGACGACCTCCCCGGTCTGGGTATCAAGCCTGTAGGCCTCATCGTGGCCTCAGCACCGACGGCATCCGGTCTCGGCTACTACATGCTGGGCGCCGACGGCGGAGTGTTCGCCTTCGGAGACGCCACGTTCGCCGGCTCTATCCCCCAGGTACTGCCAGCCGGCTCGCTGGCCTGTTCAATCGTCGGGCTTGTTCCCGTGCCCGCAGGTGGTGGTTACTGGATGGTGGGCTGCGACGGCGGAGTGTTCTCGTTTGGCTCTGCAGAGTTCCGAGGCTCCATCCCCGGTGTCCTGCCGGAAGGCACAGACCTCAACTCACCGATAAATGGCCTCGTGCCCTATGGCAACGGCTATCTGATGGTCGCAGCCGACGGCGGGGTATTCACATTCTCCGACCGCGAGTTCCTCGGCAGCCTGGGCGACAATCCCCCTGGCAGCCCCATCATCGCAATCAGCGCCTTCGCCTCCTAGCGTCGGACGTTGAGGTCAACTCCACCGCTGATTCCGTCGATAGCGGCAAAGTAGCTGAATTGCCAATAGTCCCAGCGATCACCATCTGGGCGCCTCAGAATCCGACGCTGCCATAGCGGCAGCTCGGCGAACGTGTCCGTCACTGAGTAGAAGTCGTCAAAGTCCTCGTCCACGTACAGCAACACTCCAATGTCGGTTGCGCCATCCACTGCACGGATGAACGCTTCGATCTCTGCGTCCACCCATTGCTTGGCTGGTCGTTCCTTGCAGTTTCCTGGAAACTCAAGGCCCAACGCGACGGGCAGATCGAGCTCATCGAGAGGCACGGTGGCGAGAAAGTTGGCCGCCTGAACCTCCCCAGGTCTGCAGAGGGTGAAGAAATGGTAGGCCCCGACGTCAAGTCCAGCGGCTTGGGCTCCTTGCCAGTTTTCGTCGAACCAGTCATCGACAAAGTCTTCGCCTTCGGTCGCCTTGATGAACGCGAAATCAATGTCATCATCTGCGACCGCCTGCCACTCGATCTGCCCCTGGTGGCCTGACACATCGACCCCAAAGGACTCACCGGCTGCCAGGCCCGGACGGTACTGGGGCCTCAGCACCCACCAAAGGCCCGCGGCACCTAATCCCGCTACTACCAACGAGATACCGAGGACATGCACCCACCG
>CAYUOD010000262.1:0-4515 GCA_964446225.1 uncultured Acidimicrobiales bacterium
GATGATGACGACATCCTTGCCCTGCTCGACAAGCCGCTTTGCTCGTTCGATACATAGCTCGGAGATCTGTGTGTGCTCATCGCTCGGGCGGTCAAAGGTCGAAGCAATCACTTCTCCCTTTACGTGACGCTTCATGTCGGTGACTTCTTCTGGGCGCTCATCTACGAGCAACACCATGAGATGCACGTCCGGATTGTTCGTCTCTATCGACTGCGCGATCTGCTTCATGATCGTGGTCTTGCCGGCCTTCGGAGGCGACACGATAAGCCCACGTTGACCCTTCCCGATCGGAGAAATGAGGTCGATGATCCGCGCGGTCATGTTCATTGGATCGCCAGGCATCTCAAGAGAGAGCTTCTCGTCAGGAAACAGCGGCGTGAGGTCTTCGAACTTCGGCCGCAGCTTGGCGACTTCTGGATCCATCCCGTCCACGGTCTCAATCTTGAGGAGCGCGGGATTCTTTTCCGAACGATGTGCGGGACGGCCCATGCCGGTGACATGATCGCCCTTGCGCAGTCCGAACTGACGCACTTGGCGCACCGAGACGTAGACATCCTCGTCGCTTGCGAGATAGCCCTTTTGGCGGAGGAAGCCGTAGCCATCGCTGCGCAGATCAACTAGTCCGGAGACTGGTACCGGATCCATGTTCTGATTCTCGTCGTACTCCTGCTCGGGTTCCCCGCCACGTCCACGCCGACGGCGCTTGCGATTACCCGGCTCGGCAACGTTCTCACGGTTGCGATTGCGACCCTCGTTGTTACGTCCCTCGTTGTTGCGACCCTCACTGTTGCGACCATCACTATTGCGGCCATCATTACCTCGACCGTCGTTGTTGCGACCGTCACGATTCCGATTGCGGCCGTCGCGGTTGCGGCCCTTGCTGTTGCGGCCCTTGCGTCCGTCGTTGTTGCGGCCATCATTGTTGCGACCGTCATTACCTCGACCGTCATTACCTCGACCGTCATTGTTGCGACCGTCGCCCGTACCTTCAGCTCTCTGGCCGTCACCGGACGATTTATCGCCGCGGTCGGAGTTGCCGCGGGAACGATCCTCAGACTTGCTCGAAGTGTCAGCACTGCCGTTGGATCGGCCAGGCTCGGCGTCAACCGCTACCCCGCCCTCGTCCTGGGACTTCTCAGCCGCGGGATCAACATATGTGCCCGCCTTCTTCGCGTCGCTTACGACCTTCTCGGCCGCGGCGTCAGCAAAGAGGTCGAAGGACTTCGACTTTTCTGGCTTGGGCGGAATGCGCCTCTCGGCAGCCGCCCTATCTTCGGTTTTCTTCTTGTCTGGTTGTTTGGACAATCCAGCCTGAGAAAGGATGGCATCCACGATCTCACCCTTGCGGGCACGAGATCCTGGCTTTGCTCCAATGGCAGATGCAATCGCTACCAGCTCATCGCGAGCTTTCGATTCCAACGCCGACCGATCGAGAGCCTGTGGCTCTACGCTCATCGGGATACCTCATTCGTTGAGAGGGTGCCAGCCACTACCCCGTGACTGGCTGCTAACAGTTCCCCACCTACTGGCTGGGCCAATAGGTCGAGCAGGTTCGTAGATGATTCCCAGAAGTTCTTGTCGGTGATGAGTCATCGATCCAACAGGAACAGAAACCACAGCTTCGATTGCGCTTGGCGCAGAAGACCCGCATCGGATACCGATGTCTACGAGTGCTGGCTCCATGATATCGCCCGGCAACCGCCCGAAGCAACCATACCCACGGATTTTGTGAATTAGCCCGCCACCCCGGTGACATACCGTTTGAGCTCGGCGGCGTCGTTGGCAAGGCTGTCACAGCGCTCTTCGCGTTGCTCCAGATCTGCCAGAAACGCAGGCAACTCAGGACTCGCACCTGTGGCACTCAACACCGTGTCACCGAACTTGGCGGGGTGGGCACAGGCCAGTGACACAAGGGGCGTAGAGCTGCTGGCGCGGAGCCGCCGACCAGCGCCAAGGCCCACCGCTGTGTGCGGATCGATGAGCAGCCCATGCTCGACGAATACTTCGGCGATCACCGTTTTCGTCTGCTCATCGGTGAGCTTCGCTGCATCGAACTGGCCGCGCAGACGGTCTGCGACACCGCCTGCCATCATCAACTCGCCCGTGGCCCGGAACTCTCGAATCGCAGCGCCCACGTCATTGCCTTGTTCGCCCATTGCCTCGAACAGCACACGCTCGAAGTTCGAGGAGATCTGGATGTCCATCGCTGGACTCAACGAAGGTTCCACCGGCTCGAGGCACATCCGACCGGTATTCATGAAACGACTCAGAATGTCGTTGCGGTTGCTACCGATAATGAGCTGTTCGACGGGCAGTCCCATCGCCCGGGCCATGTGTCCAGCCAGCACGTTTCCGAAGTTTCCCGTCGGAACCGAAAAGGAGACCGCAGGCGCGTCAAGCTTGGCCGCCGCCGTCACGTAGTAAACGATCTGGGCGACGATACGTGCCCAGTTGATGGAGTTCACCGCCGAGAGGTGCAGTTGCGTCCTGAAAGCATGATCGGCAAACAGCTCCTTGACCAGATCCTGGCAGTCGTCGAAAGTGCCGTCGATCGCGACGTTGTGAATGTTGCTCGAGTGGACGGTCGTCATCTGCTTACGCTGAACGTCGGAGACCCGGCCCTTAGGGTGCAGCATCACAAGATGAATTCCGTCACGATCGCGGCAGGCCTCTATCGCAGCGGATCCGGTGTCCCCGCTCGTCGCGCCGACGATCGTGATCGTCTCACCCGTGCGGGCAAGTTCGTGCTCGAACAGCTGACCCAGGAGTTGGAGCGCAACATCCTTGAAGGCCAGCGTCGGCCCCCAGAACAGCTCAAGCAGGTACTCACCGTTGCTGAGCTCGCGCAACGGAACAATGTCGTCGTGCCTAAAGGTTGAATAGGCCTTCTCTGTGAGGCCATGGAGTGTCTCCCGATCGATGGCCGGCTCAGCAAACGGTGCGATGATCTCGGCAGCCACATCGGCGTACGAACGATCTGCGTAGTGGCTGAGATCTGCGTTTAGCCGAGGGATCTCCACGGGGACATAGAGCCCGCCGTCGCTGGCCAGCCCAGTGAGCAGCGCTTCAGAGAAGTTCAGTATCGGAGCGTCACCGCGGGTTGAGTGATAGCGCATGTCAAACCTCAGGAGCAATGACGCGAATTACGCTGCCGATCTCTACAACAGAGCCGTTGCCGCGAAGCTCGCTCAAGGTTGCGTGAACGTCGGCTTCTCGTGAGGGGTGTGTAATGAACACGATGTTGGCTATGTCCGCTTGCGCTGCCTGCTCCATCGAGCGAATCGAGACTCCGTGTTCGCCAAATACGCCTGCGACCTCGGCGAGCACGCCGGGACGATCTCGAACGGTCACATGCACACAGAATGCTGATATGCACTCACCCATCGGGCGGATTCTGGCTTCTCGCAGCTTGCCGAGCCCACTGGAGATTCCTCGCTGCAGGTTTGCGCTGGCCTCTATCAGGTCGCCCAGCACCGCTGACGCGGTCGGATTTCCACCGGCGCCATGGCCGTACAGCATCAGGTCACCCACGGCTTCACCCTCTATGAACACCGCATTGAAGCTGTTCCGCACCGACGCCAGTGGATGCGTATCTGGCACCATCGCCGGATGCACGCGAGCCGAGACCTCGCCATCAATTTCTTCAACAACCGCGAGCAGCTTGATGATGTGACCCATGTGCGCAGCCGAGGCGATGTCGTCCGCGGTGATCTGCGAGATGCCCTCCTGATACACGTCTCCGGCGAACACCTCAGTTCCGAAGGCAATTGTGGCCATGATCGCGGCTTTGGCACCGGCGTCGCCGCCCTCTACGTCGGCGGTCGGGTCTTCCTCGGCGTAGCCAAGCTGCTGAGCCTCGGCGAGAGCGTCGCCGTACTGTGCGCCGTTCTCAGACATCTGCGTGAGGATGTAGTTCGTCGTGCCGTTGACGATTCCCATCATGCGCTTGATACGTTCACCAACGAGCGATTCGCGCAGCACCCGCAGCAGCGGAATGCCTCCCGCGACAGCGGCCTCGAAGAGGAGGTCCACGTTTGATTTCTGTGCCACCACGAGGAGCTCGGCGCCCACGTTCGCGATGAGTTCCTTATTGCCACTGATCACCGGCTTGCCACTGCCGAGTGCCTCCAGAATGAGCCGCCGGGCAGGCTCGATTCCACCGATGAGTTCAACGACTACATCGATCTCCTCATCAGCAACCACCGCCTTCGCTTCACTCGTGAGTACCTCATCGCCAAGAGCCGCCAGCCGCTCTGGCGTGATATTTCGTACCGCCACCGCCACAACTTCAAGATCGAGGCCTGTACGCGCAGCTATCGCGTCGTGCTCGACACCGATGAGTTCCACGAGGGCCGAGCCCACGCTGCCGTAACCAAGTATTCCGATTCGTATCTTCTTCATGTCAGCAGTCTCAAATCCGCAATCACTAGGGCACGTCGAGTCGCACAAGGTCCTCGTAGGTCTCTCGACGTACGACGAGTCTGGCGTCTCCATCTTTCACGAAGACGGCGGCCG
>CAYUOD010000263.1:0-4512 GCA_964446225.1 uncultured Acidimicrobiales bacterium
AGTTGCCCGAGTTGGATATGAGAGCACCCCAGAAGAACAGTTTGAAGTTGCGGTGCCTGAGCGCTCGCAGCGAATGCCTGAAACCCTGCTGCACATTGCCGGAGGCTCCAGCACCTGCGGGGCCCCCGAGAATCTCGGAACCTACGGCTCCAGATTTGTCGGGGGAGTTGCTCATGCTTCGTCCCACCCTAGGCGCGTTGCGGTCAGATCAGCACACTCTGTGGTGGTTCTCATCACCGCGTTCGCAAAAAAGCCGCTATCTTAGAGATTTGCGGACTGGCAATCAAAGTAATACCCGGGGGGATCGTTTTGGCCAACGCTGATCTTCGGGCAGTTACTGCTGCAGCCATAGAGAAGGGGTCACCCCTTGCCATTGGTGTGCTTGGCCGCGGCGGCTCTGGCAAGTCAGAGCTCCTCAACGCACTCGCTGACGCCGAACTTGCCGTCGTTTTCCGCTGTGCTGGCCGACGCCTTGAAGCGGACGTGCCCTTTGGAGCGGTCGAAGATCTCTTCGACGGCGACGAGCTTGAACTCATTGAGCAGGCCACCGGTACGGCGGCCGTCACCAAAGCCAGACGGATTCTGAGCACGAAACTGAAGGGCTCACTGCTCATCGTGGACGATGCGCAATGGCTCGATCCCGAGTCTTTGCTGCTTCTCACCGCTCTTGCAGGTCGAGTCACGCAGAGTGAAATACGTATGGTCGTTGCCCATCGACCGAGTACCGATCTCGGTGCTCTCGATGAGGCGCTGGCGCGGAGTTCTCCCCTGATTATCCTTGAGCCGCTCGATGGTATTGCTACCGCTGAGCGCCTAGTGGGCCATCTGGGCAGCGAACCATCCCCCGGACTTGTTGAGCACGTACAGACCGCCACCGGAGGGGTCCCGCGCTTTCTTGACCGGTTGGTGGAAGGTTGGCTGGCCTCTGGAGAGATCGAAGATGGTGTGCTCGTCGGCGAGGGAGACCTACCGAGTCAACTCGTCGAGTCTGTGCGCAGCCGGGTGGGTCAACTCGACGCGTCGGCACGTGGGCTTATCGAAGCCATCGCGCTCGGTGCCTCAACGAACGATGAATACCTCTCAGAGCTCCTTGAAATTCCTGCCGGGGAGGTTGGCTCCGCTATTGCCGAGTTGGACGCCGCTGGCTTTCTGACCGTCACGGCTACTGACGTCCTACCGATTGTTGGTGATGCAATAGCAGCGCTGACTCCAGCCCCGACACAGCGTCATTTCCATCTTCGCTTCGGCGAGGTCTTGGATGAGCGTGGCGGCTCTGCGGTGATGATTGCAGAGCACCTCGTTCAGGCGGGTGTCGGAGACAAAGCCCTCATGCCCAGGCTGGTGGCAGCTGGCGATGAGGTTTTGGTTGAATCTCCTGAGTTGGCAAGCGACTGGTACATGCAGGCAATGCGGGCCGGTGCAGATGAGCTCGCTATGGCCCCACGCCGGGCCGAAGCCGCTTTGTGGGCTGGAGACCCTGAGCGAGCATTGCGTCTGGCTGATCCCCTGCTTGAGTCCGATGCGCCGGAGAGGGTGCGTGGCTTGGCGGTGGTGGCGGGTGCTCTTACTGCCCGTGGACTGCTCCATCAGGCGGCGAAAGTGAATCTTCGTCTGGCCGAACTCAGTGACGATCACGGTCAGGTCCTCTACCTGTTCCGGGCCGTCCCGGGCCTGTTCGCCGAGGGCGACATCGTCACTGCTCGGAAGGTGCACGCTCAGGCCGAACTTCTCATGCCGCAGGCGCCCGGCCTTTCGATTCAGGCTGCGCATCTCGTGTCGGTTGGCTTGCTGGCCGGAGTGGACGGACAGGTCACATCGGCCCTTCGTTCGCTGTCGAGTGCTGCTGAGATTATCGAATCAGCGCCAGCCGATCGTTCTCTCGGCGACACGCCGCATGCTCTTGCCGCCGCGCTGGCCTGTCTCGCAGGTGAGTATGAGATTGCCGATTCGCTGTTGAGCCGCGCTATCGAAAACGAGATCGGCGGCCCAGCTGTTCGGTACCGTCATCGGCTTCTCAGAGGCTTTGCCCAGATGGCGAGTGGCGACTGGTCGGGCGTTGCCCAATTGCTGGACCAGATGCAGCCTGCGCTTCTGGCGACCCGCGATGAGCTGATCTATCGCGCTCTTCAGGTTGGGTTGGCACGCAGAATCAGCGACATCTCCGGACTTCGAGGTTGCTGGCGCGAAGCACATGACGTGATGATGCGTCATCCCGTTGATCTCTTTGCATTGGCCCCGCTTGGCGAACTGCTCGTAGCCGGCGCTCGTCTCGGAGACGTTGAGCGTCTGGCTCCGTGGGGTCGGGCGCGGAACGAGTTGCTCGATGCCCTCGGCAATCCTGTGTTGTGGAAGATACATGCCTGCTGGGTTGACATTCAGGCTGCAGCTGCGTGTGACGATCCGCTCAAAACCCAGGAAGCCGCTTCGGCTCTTGCCTCGCTGTCCGCGCCGACGGCGCGCCTCGAGGTCCTCGCCGATGCTGCAGAGGTCTGGGGTCAGGTATTGGCAAACGAGGTCGACGTTGCTCGAGTTGATGGTGTGGCGAATCAATTGCACGATGCTGGATTCCGTTGGGAAGCGGCCCGGCTTGTTGGCATGGCGGCGTTGAGATCCACCGAAGAGTCTGGCGTCAAGGCTCTGCTTGCGAAAGCCAGGGAGTTGCGCAGATCGCTCGCCGTCAAGACCATTGAGGAATCAGCGGTCACTGCGGTGCTCTCCGAGCGCGAGATGGAGGTCGCGGCCGGCCTCGTAGATGGGCATACCTACAAGGAGATCGGTGCGATCCTGTTTATCTCGCCGAAAACCGTGGAACACCATGTGGCCAAGATTCGTCAGCGGATCGGGGCCCAGTCGCGAGCTGAGTTACTCGCGACTCTGCGTACAGAGCTGAGACCGAACTAGGCGCTGAGTGCGATCAGTATCGCCTCAAGACTGCGCACGAGCACCCGTGACGCGACCTTGAGATCCTGTGAGCTCAGCGGATTCTCCGCTTTGCGGCGCCAGTATGAAAGCTGCTCAGCGGTTGCCTCGCTGAGTTCTTGTGATGAGACCGATGGCGAGAGGCCGAGCCTCGCAGTTGCGTCTTCGCCAGATGCTCCGAGGATGCGCTCCACGATGACCAACTCATCTTCTTTGAAGGGGATGGTCCCACTTCGAGCGGCATTCAGGAGACGGAGTTCCTCGAACTCGTGTGCTCCCGAAACGACGCGCTCAAGCTCTGCGCTTAGCGAATCTGAGCCGGGGATGGGCGAGCGCAGGACCGACTCGAGGGCGAGCACTGTTGAGCGCGCCTTGAGGAGGTCGCGTCTGGTGGCGAACTGATGGATGAGTACTTGCTTGAGATCATCCAGGCCACTGCGTTGCACGAGTTGTGTCGCAAGTTGCCCCGCGTTTTCGGCCCGGCCGTGGCGGATGAGCATCAAACTCACCCGGACGCCAAATATTCCGAGGCGGTGGAGGAGCTCCTGCCGTTCGATAGGCAGCAGGTCGACGTTACGATCGAGATTCATGAAGCGGTCGGCGGACAGCATCAGGGCATCGATGTCTTCTCGCGGCGTGAGGGCCAGCTTCCTGAGGGCCTGGAACTCGACCTCTCTGAGTGTGGTCCCTGTTTCGGCCATGAGTCCTGCGACCGGTACCACTGTCTGGCAGAGTTGACGAACCTTGCGGTCGTGCCGGTAGCGCTCGGCGATTCGCTCGGCCGAGCTCATCGCATCGATACGACCCACTCCGATTTCGTCCGCACGGCTGAGAATCCCGACCGCGTTGATGGGCGTAGGTGATGCCATGTCGCGATCATGGAAGCTCTCAAGGAAGCGGATATCAGTCGCGTGGAGATGCCTCATGAGATAGAGGACGGCGTCAGCAGAGGCGGGTTGTTCTGCGTCTTCGCCGAGGAACCTGGTCGTTCTTTGAGAGACCTCGACCGACATTGATTCAATTCCGGGTGTGTCGATGAGCGTCATCTCGCGCAGCGTCGCTGTTGGCCAGTCGACGACGAGTCGCTCGATCTGGCTGGCCTCGTACCCTTTGAGGTCGATTCTGAGGGAGCCTTCTTCACGATCAAATGGCAGTTGGATGGGCTCTCCCTGGGAAGGGTGGAGCAGTACCCGGTAGGTCACCCCATTGCGGTACCAGGTCACGACCTTCGTGCACTCTCCCGCGTCAGTTGGGGCGAGTTCTTCTCCTACGAGCGCGTTCAGCAGTGTGGATTTTCCTGCCTTGACCTTGCCTGCAATGGCGACCCGCAGGGGTTCGCTCATGCGGGACTCAGCTTCACCCAGGAACTGTGCATGTTCAGTACCCATGTAGAGCGTCTGGGTGCTGGCGAGCAGCGGCCGCAGTTGATCGAGAAGAGTCACGCCGACATTCCCCGGTTTGCAGCTACCTGGGGTGCGATGTTCTGGCACGCTTCCTCGATGCGATTGACTCGGTCAAGTGATTTGGTGAGCTCGGCCAATCGCCCCGCCCGATCTGAGTGTGAAGTCTTGAGGGCGGACTGTGCGGCTTTGA
>CAYUOD010000264.1:0-4499 GCA_964446225.1 uncultured Acidimicrobiales bacterium
ACCGGATCAACCTCACGACCAACTTTCGATCGAACACAGACATCATTGACTGGCTGAACCCTGTGTTCGAGCAGCTCATCGACCCCAAAGACGCGGGTCAACCGGCCTACCAGCCGCTCGAGGCAGGATCTGGTGCACCTGTGCTCGCTGGTCCGGCTGTCACACTGCTGGGCGCAGCCGACCTACCTGACGCCAGAGCCGCCGAGCTGAACGAGACTGAAGCACGCCAGGTCGCCTACTCAATACAGACCATTCTGCATGACCAGTGGGAGATCGACGACGGCGGCGTGCGTCCCGCAACTGCGGCAGACATCGCCATTCTCCTGCCATCACGGACCTCACTCCGCGCCCTGGAGATGGCCCTTCGCGACGCCGACATTGCCTATCGTACGGACGCAATAGGCCACGTGTATCACACCTCCGAGATTCGTGACCTCATGGCCGCACTGCGGGCAATCGACGATCCCAACGACGAACTCTCTATTGCGACGGCGCTTCGTTCACCTCTCTACGGATGTGGCGATGATGACCTCTACCGCTTCGCCGCCACTTCCTCCACCGCTTGGGACTACCTGGCGCCCACACCGATGAGCGCCTCAGGTCCGGTTGTCGACGGACTTCGCCACCTGCGCGAGCTGCACGAGTTACGCCACCACCTGTCGCCAGACCAGATCGTTGCGCGCGTGCTCGACGACCGCCGCAGCTTCGAAGCGGCGTTCGCCCACAAGCGGCCGCGCGACATCTGGCACAGATACCGTTTCGTACTCGATCAGGCACGCGCATTTACCGAAGCTGAGGCGGGTGACCTCCGCCAATTCCTTGCCTGGGTCCGGGTCCAGAGCACAGCGCCGTCGCCGGTGAGCGAAACAGTCCTGCCTGAGACCGACGAAGACGCCGTGCGGATAATGACAATTCATGCGAGCAAGGGCCTCGAGTTTCCGATCGTGATCTGCTCGGGGATGACCAAAACCATGCAGAACCGAGCCACCAGCCCGATGCTTGTCACGCAGAGCGGCGCTGTTGAGATAAGGCTCGGGGGAAGCCTGAAGTCATCGGGCTACGACGACGCGAAAGAGCTCGAGAAGGACTTCGACGCCTCAGAGGAGCGGCGCTCTGGGTATGTCGCGGCGACCCGCGCGCGAGACCATCTCCTCATCTCCGCAGTTCGCAGTAAGGGCGCCTCACGGGCGAGCAGAATCTGGACTGCCAGCCGTAACCTTGACGCCCACGAGCCCGACCTTGAAGCGCGGCCACTGGTACGCCGTGTCACACCTCTCGCGCCACAGACACCTAAACAAAGAGAGCAATTGGAAACGCAGTGGAAGGCACGCCATGAATCCATCTCTGTCCAGTCGAGAACAGCGACCACGGTGAACGCAACAGCCATCGCTCACGCGGCAGACGACCTCATCGAGAAGTTCGATACAGAAACCACGAGTTCCCGTGGAGCGCTCGGTACCAGCATTGGACGGGCCGTACATGCAGTGCTCGAAGAAGTTGACTTCCACGATGCCTCACAGATCAACGAACTCGCGGCCTTACACGCCGAAGCCGAGAACGTCGCCGAGTCAAGCGCTCTCATCGGCCGACTCGCTCGCTCAGCCTGGGAATCGCCCGTACTCCGACTTGCGACCGGTCACAGTGTCTGGCGTGAACTCTTTATTGCAACCGAGATCTCGGGCAAGGTTTTTGAAGGCTTCGTCGACCTGCTCATCCGTACGCCGGACGGGCTCATCGTCATCGACTACAAGACCGACATCGTGCGCGACGGGACCGAGCAGAAACTTCGCCGCTATACGCCGCAGATCGCGTCCTACGGTCTTGCTCTCGAACAGCTCACCGGCGAAAACATGCACCGCCTCGTCTTCGTCTTCTGCGACGAGCAGGGGGCTCAGGAGGTCGACGTGGGACATCCGGCTGCAGAGATCGCCGCAGTGGCAACACTGATCCCCACGGTCAGCCAAACTTCCACATCAGGAGTGCAATGACACAGAGTGCAGTGACACAGTTTTCAGGGTGGCCCATCGAGGCGATCGAATATTTCCAGGGCATCGAGGTCAACAACACGAAGGCGTTCTTCGCTGAGAATCGTGAGCTCTACCAGTCCGCCGTGCGCGGCCCCTTCGACCTGCTCAACGCTGAAGTCACCAACGACTACGGACCGTTGCATATCTTTCGGCCGTTCAAAGACATGCGTTTCGCCAAAGGACAGCCTCCCTACAAGACGCATCAGGGCGCCGTCACCGAGGGCGAGTCGGGCGAGATGTTCTACCTGCAAATCTCGGCCAGCGGTCTCCTGATAGCAAGCGGCTACCACTTCATGGCAAAGGATCAGCTGGGAAGATTCCGAGACGCAATCGTTGACGACGAATCCGGCAGCGAACTCGAACAGATCGTCAAGCAGCTTCGGAAGGCCAGCTACGACATCAGTGGATCTGCGCTGAAAACTGCGCCGCGTGGTTACGACAAAGGGCATCCTCGTATAGAGCTGCTCCGCCACAAGGGCATCACCGCGGGCCGCAGCTTCGCTCCGGATTCCTGGCTGTCAAGCCGTCGTGTGCTGGGCCGGATTACCAAGACGTGGGACCGCATCGGCGAGCTCAACGCCTGGCTAGGCGAGAACGTGGGTCCAACAACTGAGCCTCCACGCGAGATGCGATAGTCCTGAACTACTGGCTCGCAGCGTGAAGCTGAGGTCGACGACTTCCCCAGTCAAGCACTCGCTCAAGATCAGCCCCGGCGCTAACCAGCAGATCCTCCCGGCCGTAGGCCGCGACCAACTGAGCTCCAACCGGCAGGCCCTCAGCGGTCACATGCACGGGCAGGCTGATCGCTGGTTGACCAGTGATATTGAACATCGAGACAAACGCCGTGTACGGCGCAGCCTTGAACAGCGCATCCAATGGATTCTCGTCCGAGCACGCGAGTTCGCCAAGCGCAGGTGTCACCGCAGCAGTGGTTGGCGTGAGCAGAAGATCGAACCCACCGGCCCACCATTTGGCCATCTCCCGCCGAAAGCGCTGATGCGCGCTGGCAGCCTCCACGAGCGCAGTCGCAGTCATCTGGCGGCCCATTTCGACCATCATCCAAGTGGTCGGCTCCATGTGCCGCGGCCCCAGGTCAACCCCGAACTCCTCCGCGAAGGCATCCATCCGGTGGGCCGTCCCTGAGGTGAACAGCGCAGCCCCGTGACGCGATATCTCCGGCAACATCGCCATCGCCCCCGGCTGGGCAACCGAGACCTCATGGCCAGCCGCAACCAACGCGTCGGCCGCGATCGTCGCGGCCCGTAGACACTCGTCGTCTACCTCGACGCCGTCCAACTCGGTCATGATGCCGACGCGCAGCCTTGGTCCTGGCTCGACGAGTTCCTCAACGTAGGCACGCAGCGGAGCAGGTGCCACAACTCCGTCGCCCGGAAACGGGCCGGCGCAAAGATCCAACATTGCGGCCGAGTCGCGCACGCTCGTCGTGACTGCATGCTGAACGGACAGTCCCCATTCGTCATCGGCTGGGCCCATGGAAATTCGTCCCCGCGAAGGCTTCAGGCCAACAAGGCCACAGGCCGAGGAGGGAATCCTGATCGAGCCCCCACCGTCACTGGCATTCGCCGCTGGCACCATGCCTGAAGCGACCGCAGCAGCAGACCCACCGCTTGAACCGCCGGGACTGAAGTCGGTGTTCCATGGATTCCGAGTGGGCCCGTAACTGCGAGGCTCAGTTGTCGCGCTCGCGCCCTGCTCTGGCGTGTTCGTTCGACCCACCACGATAAAGCCGCCATCGCGGTAACGCTGAACGATGTTGCTATCGAAGTTGGGACGTCGGTCCACATCTTTCAGGAGTTGGCTGCCCATGTAATGTGGCTCACCCGCCATCGATGGCCAAAGGTCCTTGACGACAAGAGGCACACCACGAAACGGGCCGTCGGGCAGCAGACCCTTGGCCTCCTCAAGCGCACGCTCGAACCGGGGATGGATGACCGCGTTCAGCTCGGGATCCAACCGCTCAATACGCTCAATCGCGGCACCGATGAGCTCTGCTGGCGACGCCTGCCCAGCGGCAACCAGCTGCGCCTGGCCAGTAGCGTCGAAGTCTGCGAACTCCATATTTCTCCTCTGTTCGTCAGGCCAGTTCTCGGCCAGACTAGTGAACAATCCCAGAACGTGACCAGAGCGCGGAGTAGTCGCGGCCTGAACTGGGTTGAATGTCATCGGAGGAAAGAATGTTTCTCAGAAAAGACAAGACAACTATCCCCGATGCTGACAGAGCTCTTCCAGGCCGAGATGTCGCTATCCAAGCACCGGCCCGCCACGCCGTGCTGGCTGCATCCATCGACGGTCCCTTTCCCGAGACCAGCGAGCGGGCGATTTTCGCCCTGGGCTGCTTCTGGGGAGCAGAACGCATCTTCTGGCAGCTACCAGGTGTGATCTCCACCTCTGTTGGCTATGTCGCAGGCATCACGCCCAACCCGAGCTACCAAGAGGTCTGCTCAGGCAGGA
>CAYUOD010000265.1:0-4494 GCA_964446225.1 uncultured Acidimicrobiales bacterium
TAGAGGCTGCACGCCGGGCCATCAAGGGTTCGGTACGCTCATGGGCAATGAGCAAGCACATGGTAATTATCGGCGGCGGCCCTGGCGGCACCCAGGCAGCGATCTACGCTGCGCGCTACGGAGCAACCGTCACACTCATCGAGCGGGACATTGTGGGCGGTGCTGCACACCTGCTTGACTGCGTGCCGTCCAAGGCAATGATCAAGACGGGCAGTGTGGTTGCCTACCAGGGGCGCAATAGAGCCATGGGGCTGCGGGACGCTTCACCGGAAATTGATCTGGAGGCTATTCGTGAGCGCATCGCGGGCATAGAAGCCGAGCTGGAGAGATCGGTTACTGCTCAGCTGAAGATTCAGGGCGTGCGGGTAGTGAAGGGAACCGGCAAGCTCGTCGGGCCGCACGAGGTCGAGATCACACCCCATGAGGGTGAGGTCGAGGTGGTTGAAGCGGACATCATTGTCTTGTCAACGGGATCTCGGCCGCGGATACCGGACTGGGCCGAAATTGATCGGGAGCGAGTCCTCACGACTCGCGATGCCTACCCTCCCTCGACCATGCCGGAGCATCTCATCGTGGTCGGCTCGGGCGTCACGGGCGTCGAGTTCGTGCACATGTTCAGCTCATTGGGTTGCGAGGTCACACTCGTAGTGAGCCGTCAACAGGTTCTTCCGCAAAAAGACCCTGAGGCCGCCGCCGTGCTTGAAGAGGAGTTTTTGAGTCGTGGTGTCCATCTCCTAAAAGGTGCGAGGGCGGTGGCCTTGACCCGCGACGGCGACGAGGTCACCGTTGCATGTAACGACGGCCGGGTGATCACCGGTAGCCACGTGCTCCTCGCCATCGGTTCGGTCCCGAACTCCGCTGGACTTGGACTCGAAGCCGCCGGACTTTCTGTAGATGACTGGGGTCATATCAGCGTCGACCACAACTGCCTGTCCGAGGTCCGCCATATTTACGTGGCCGGTGATTTGTCAGGCAAACTTCCTCTGTCGTCTGTGGCAGCGATGCAGGGTCGCAAGATCGCAGAGCATGCCATGGGACTGCACAAGCTGGAGCACACCCATATTGACTACGACAAGGCGGCGTCGGCCATTTTCACCTTGCCCGAGATCGCCGAGGTGGGTCTGGCTGAGGCGGATGCGTTTGCCACCGGTCGAAAGATTCGCGTTACCAAGGTGCCGTTCGCGTCGAACCCCAAGGCATTGATAAACGATGACCCGCACGGCTTCGTGAAGATCGTTTCAGATCCGTTCACGGGCGTCGTGTTGGGTGGATCAATTGTCGGCCGCCATGCCGCAGAGCTGATTTCGGTCATCGCTTTGGCCGTCAACGCGGGCCTGAAGGTGTCAAATATTCACGAGACGCTGTTTGTGCACCCGGCCCTGGCAGAATCGCTCGCGGAGGCCGCCGAGTAGAGCCGTCGCGCACGAAAGTCTTCCGCGGAAGACTTTTGGTGTAGGTCGGTTCTGGTTCTTGAGGGTTCGGGCCATACCTCCGGCGACCAGTGACGGCACACTTGCGATCACGGTCTGGACCGGTGGTGTCATCGTTCATGCTCCACGTGGCGGTCGGACTACGTCATATGGGGATCTCCAATCGGAAAGTGCCATGAGGCCGTTGTCCATCTGAGGGATACCCACAACTTTTGTGTAAGTGCGTGATCCAGGGTCTGGCGTCGCGGGTGCTGCCAATGAAAACATCTGGTGCGCTGAATACTCTGTTTGTGGTTGGGAATGCGTCGTTGTCGTCGAATGACACGTTGATTAGGAATCAATTGACTGTCAATGGTCATACGGTGACCGTGTTGGGTTACGGTAATTCGACTTTGAGGCGCCCTGAGTTTGGTAGAGGCTTTGCTTCCACGGAAGGGTGGAGTCATGTCAACACCGAGGAAATATTAGGAGCAGGCACGCAATCCGGCGCGATTCGGGGTTACTTTCTGATCGCTTTCCATATCTTTTGTTGCGGCCGTCTGTTCATGTTTTGTTGTACCGCGGGCAATCATTTATCTCTAGTGATACGTAGCCGAAAGGACTGTTGGTGCGGAACCCATCCAAGACATGCCGCCCCATGTCCCTAGACAACGAGGTGCTGCAGTGTCCCGCAGGCTTGATCAGATGTCCATACGAGCGAAGCTTGCCGTCCTTGCGCTCATCCCTCTGCTTGGCATGACTTGGTTCGCGGGCAGCACTGCCCTCGACAAACGGGCGGCGGCCTCAGAAGCGGCAGAACTCGACACCCTTGTTGAGCTCTCTGTGCGCATCGGCAACCTGCTTCACGAGACCCAAAAGGAGCGCGGCGCGACCGCGGTGTACATGTCGTCTGGCGGCGCGAAGTTCCAAACAGAGCTACCTGCCCAGCAGGCAACGACCGACGGACCCCGCGCCGAGTTCTACGCGTTTATAGATGAGGAGTTGTCGTCACTTCCCGAGGAAGTACAAGCCGGCCTCGTGCCCGCCGTTGATGCGCTCGCCAATCTCGATGATATTCGAGAAGGGGCGCTCAGTCTCGCGGCTGAGACAAGGTCAACAATCGGCTACTTCACTGACATGAACGCTAAGTTCTTGGGTGCTATTGGTTCGGTTGCGTCCGCCAGCTCTAACGCCGAGCTGCGCGGCAACTCGATCGCCTATTTGTCGTTTCTGAATGCCAAGGAGAAGGCGGGCATAGAACGCGCGCAGCTCTCAAACGTGTTTGGCGAAGACCAATTCGCACCGGGTCAGTACGCAACTGTTGTGTCTCTCATATCCGCTCAGACGTCGTTCCTGGGTATCTTTGGTGCCACAGCCCCGCCGGCGATACTCGAGTTCTTTGATGAGAAGCAAGCCGACCCGATCGTGGCTCAGACCCTCGAACTAGAAAACATCGCCCTGGAAAACGGGGTGGCTGCCTTTGGAGTGGATTCAGCCGTTTGGTTTGACACCATCACCGCCCGCATCAACCTCCTCAAAGAAGTTGAGGACGCTCAAGCTGACGGCATCTTGGCGCGGTCCGGGGAAATTAGCTCGGCTTCCACAACCTCGTTCCGTCTGTCGGTGCTCATGACAATGATCATGATCTCGATCACCCTGGGTGTGGCCTTCATGATCCTGCGCAGCATCGAGCGCACACTCAAGAAGGTGTCGGATGGTGCCAAGCAGATTGCCGAAGGAGACCTCAGCGTTGAGCCGCTGGACATTCCAAGCAACGACGAGATCGGCAAGACAGGCGAGAGCTTCAACGAGATGCTCGAAATGCTCGTCCTTATGAGCAGTCAGGCCGAAGCACTCGCGCATGGCGACCTCGAAAATGAAGCACTCGAGTTGAGTGTGCCAGGTGAGCTAGGTGTTTCCTTCGCAACCATGGTCAGCGCCAATCGTGAGTTTGCTGACATTCTGATTGCGATCTCCGAGGAAAACACCGACATCACAGTCACTGCACGCAGCGAAGAGGACGTCGTGTCACACGCCGCCCAGCGCCTGCTCGATGCAGCCATCCAACAGAAGCTAGCTCGCGAAGAAAACCGCAAACTCTCAGAGGCCGCCGAAGCCGCAGCTGCTGAAGCTGAGCAGATGGCTGCTGAACAGGAGCAGGCTAAGGGCGAGTTGGAGGTCTTGTTGCACAGGATCGCCGAGAACGCCAGCCAGCTCAACCAAGAAACTGGCACCCTCACAGCGGCGAGCACGCAACTCAACAGCTCGGCCGACCAGACTTCGGGCTACGCCCAGGAAGTCTTCGAGTCCGGCAGCTTTGTTGACGAAGCCACCCAAGCCGTGGCGGCATCCATCCTGGAGATGAATACCTCCATTGGTGAGATTGCCAACACCGCCGAGGAAGCTGCTCGCATGGCCGAGGATGCTCTGGGCCGTGGCTCCGAGACCGCCAAGATCATCGAGACGCTCAACGGTGCCGCCAGCAATATTGGCTCGATTGTGGATGTGATCCAAGAGATCGCCAAGCAGACCAACCTGTTGGCCCTCAACGCCGCCATCGAAGCCGCCCGTGCCGGTGAAGCTGGTCGCGGGTTCGCGGTGGTCGCTACCGAGGTCAAGGCTCTCGCTGAGCAGACTGCCGGCTCGACTTCTGAGATCGTCGAGATGGTCGAGGAAGTCCAGGCTGGCTGCCGTAAGGCCGATATGGCGAACAAGGCCGTCGTGGAAACCGTCAGCAACCTCACCGAGACCAGCAGCGTTATTGCGGCTGCGGTGGAGGAGCAGACAGCGACCAACGAAGAGGTCACCAACCGTATCGACGACGTGGCCAAGTCCATGGCTGACATCTCCAGGGCCTCAGCCGAAATGGCTGAACTGGCTAAGGGCAGCCAAGATGCCAGCAGCAACACGCACGGCTCCGCCGAAGCGATTGCAACCCTGGCCAGCCAGCTCGAAGAGCTCGTCTCCGACGGCAGCTAGCCCGACGCCCCGAACGGACACCCGTTGTTCAATTCACACTGAACAAGCAATGGTGCTGGGCCAGAGGCAACTTTGACCCAGCACCTGCCGCGTTCCACGGGGACTG
>CAYUOD010000266.1:0-4481 GCA_964446225.1 uncultured Acidimicrobiales bacterium
ACCTCTTCGATGCGGTCAATGTGTGCGTCAACGACCTGCCGACTTGAGAACTCGCTCTTGGCGATTCCCTCGGCGAGTTTCTGGGCCGACAGACTCCAAAGTTTCGTCATGATTCCCCCTCATATGCAGACTGACCGTGCCATCATGCTCGCGGTCAGAGCGCTGAAACAAACTCAGCGTTAGTAGGACTGGCACTTTCGACAGAAGGTCGTTCCGCGACCCTGCATAACGGTTCTTGAGAGTTCTGTCCCGCAGCGGTCACACAACTCGCCGGCGCGTCCGTAGCAGTGCAGGTGCTTCTGATTCTGGCCCTTGCTGCCGTCCACCTGCCGATAATCGGACAGCGTGGTTCCGCCGTGATCGATCGCCTCGCTCAGGACCTCCTGTATAGCGGTGGCCAACCGCTCTGCCCGCGGCTTGCTGAGCTGCCTGCAGCGAGGATGTATCTGAGCCATCCACAGCGCCTCATCCGCGTAAATATTGCCCACACCCGCCACAGGTCGTTGACTCAGGAGCTGGGTCTTGATGTGGCTCGAGGACCGCACGGTGAGTGCATGCAGCACTGCACCGTCGAAAGCATCGCTGAGCGGTTCTGGCCCCATATCCCGCAAGGTGGGCAGCTCGGAGTAGTCGCCAGCAACCACAACCGCCAGGCGCCCGAAGCGACGGACATCGTTGAACACCAGATCCTGCCCCGAGTCCATATGCCAGACCGCCCGGACATGCGGGCCGGCGCGGTCCAGCGGGTCCACGAGCAGCGCTCCGGTCATGCCCAGGTGCACGATGAATTCCCGTCCGTCGTCGAGAGCCGCTATGAGGTACTTTCCCCTACGGCAGATATCGACCACGCCTTGTCCGGTGAGTTCGGCCGCAGCAGCAAACTTGCTCGACTCGTGCGCATACGAACAGTGCAAGGTCCGGCCACGAACACTCGACAGGAGTCCCCGCCTGACCATCTCCACCTCGGGAAGTTCAGGCATCAAATCCAAGCGAAGCCAGATAGTGAGATGCGACCGCGCGTGACTCTGAGTCGTGCAGCGCCAGAATCATGCTCGCAGCGTCAGCCGGCGCACTGTCCACACGAGCGGCGGCATTCGCGATGGTGTCCACCGCCCGGATCGTTGAAAGCAAAGTCATGCGACTGCGCGACGCCAGTGTCTCGGTAAGTTCTGCCACCTCATCACCGAGCTGAGCAGCGGGAACAACACGGTTCAGGAGTCCAAGCTGCAAGGCCTCCCCCGCCCCGAATTTTCTGCAGGTGAGGACCAGCTCCTTGGTCACCGCAGGTCCAACCGCACGGATAAGCCGGGGAATCCCACCCCAGCCAAGCGGAATGCCAAGCTCCAGCTCTGGAATCCGGAAGATGGTGTCAACTGCCGCTACCCCAAGGTCGCAGGCGGCAGCCAAAACAATGCCTCCGCCCACGCTGAAGCCGTGGATCTGAGCGATCGTGACAGCCTCAATGGATTCGACTGCTTCGGCCATTCTCCTGCCCAGATCAGCCCGGTAGTGCTCGTCGCCACCGCCAGTGGTGAAGTCGCCGAGGTCGACGCCTGAGCTGAAAGCACGCCCGTTTCCGGAGACGATGACGACCTTCAGGCCGGGCCGGGCGTTCAATTCCACGCAGGCCTCGATGATCTGCTCCATCAACGACATGCTGAGCGCATTCAGTACATCCGGCCGGTTCAGCCGCAGCCGCGCAATCGGACCTTCGCCCTCAAGCTCCAGGTCGGGATACGAACCCAGGGACGCCATTCAACGGCCCTTCCAGATCGGCGCCCGCTTCTCAATAAACGCACGCGGGCCCTCTGCGAAGTCCTCCGTCTGCATAATTGCGCCGAACGCCTCGTTCGTACGTTGCCAGTTCTCCTGCTCGTTGAGTTCCTTGGACTCAAGCATCAGTCTCCGGCTCTCCCGGACGGCGACTGGTGCATTCGCGGTAATTCGCTCGGCGAGGACAAGAGCTGCGGCCAGCGCCTCGCCAGGTTCCACGAGCTCGTTCACCAAACCGAAGTGGTGTGCTCGCTCAGCTGAAATCGGATCGCCTGTGAGTGCGAGCTCCATCGCCACCATCCTCGGGAGGACCTCGGGCAGACGAAAGAGGCCTCCACCTGCAGCCAGCAACGAACGCTTCACCTCAGGAATACCGAAGCTCGCGGCTGTCGATGCAACCACCAGATCGCACGACAGCACAAGCTCGGTGCCGCCAGCGAGCGCTGGCCCGTCGACCGCGGCGATGATTGGCTTCGTGCGTTCACGTCGGGCCAGACCAGCGAAACCACCGCGTTCGGTGGACAGACTGGCGCCCCGCCCAGAAGCGATCTCCTTTAGATCCGCACCTGCGCAAAACACAGGTGGTGCGCCAGTGAGCACCGACAGCCAGATGCTGTCGTCTGCCTCGATCGTGTCGAGGTGTGCCTCCATAGCCTCAGCAACAGCACCATTAACCGCATTGCGTGCCTTAGGACGATTCAGTGTGAGCACTGCGACGTGCCCGGATATTTCAAGCTCAACCATGGCGTTAACGTAACGCCTAGGGACCTCTCGTAACGAAATAGGGATCGTTCACCAGCCGCAGGAATGCCTCGTAGGCCGCTTCGGATGTTTCGAGAGTCCAGTCATAGCCCTCGAGTTCGGTGCGATCCACATCGAAGTAGACGAGCGCTCTGATCAGGGGAAACTGCTCAGGAACCGTGGACACTATGTCCTCAATCCACGCTGCCTTTTCACCCGCCGCACGCTCTTGTGCACCGAACTCTCCGATCATGATGGGCTTGCCTGTCTCCGCGGCCCAGTCGTAGAAGCCCGAGAATATGGTGGCGAAATCCCGCCACTCCGCGCCGGGTTTGGTGGGCGCGAAGTTGTAACCATCCGCGCACACCCAGTCGACGAGGTCAGCACCCGGGTACCAGTCGGCTGTGGCACGCTCATCCCACTCGAACGCGGTTGGGCACCAGACCCATTCGACCTGATCCGCCCCTTCGGCCGCGAAAATGTTCTGGATACGCTCAAGCGCGGCCGCATAACTCGCAGGGTCTCGCGCCCTCTCGAGCTTGAACGAGGCATCCATTTCCCAGAACCAACGGATAAGCACTGGTACGTCAAGATCTGCAACGCGCCGCGCCCGGTCAGCGATCAACTCATCATGAAGGCCAGATGCAACTGCGAGGGTGTCTGTGCCGTTCCATGAAATCAATGGGATTCGACCCTGAGCGATGTGGAACTCCTCACGCCAGGTGGGAAAGTCCTTCTCGAATGGATAGAAACTGTGACCGATGTCGAGTGTCCGCCCACTATCTGCTTCGCGGCGCTCCCACTGTGCCTCGACGGCGCCCCGGCTGAAATCACCAGGGGGCACTGAGCTGAGGCCGATGAGTGCGCCCTGCGCAGGCGCGATCCTGCTCGGCGGACGCGAATCAGGAACTGAGGAAGGCACAGGAATCGTCGTTGCTGCTAGGCCCTCAGTCGTTGGCGGAGCGGTGGACGAGGCAACGACCGACACAACAGCGTTCTCGTCGCCTCCCAGCACCCGCACGACGGCGAACCCAAGCACACCAACGAGCAGCACGCCCGCGCCGACAAGCAGCGCCCTGCGTAGCCTCAAGTTGAGGCACCGAAACGATCGTTGAGCCGTTGCATCCCGGTGATCCAGCGTTCTCTGTCAGCAGTGCGACGCTGTTCGTATCCTTCGACCTCAGGGTGAGGCAGTAGCAAAAACTTCTCCTCGGCAATGCCCTGTGCCACGACCTCGGCAACCGCTTCGGCGGACAGCATCCCGTCAAGGCCGGCAACTCCCCCGGACTCAACTCCTGCGGTCATATTGGTGGCCACGGCCTGAGGGCAGAGCACCGACACCTTCACGCCCCGGCTGCCGTAGGTGATCGCCAACCACTCCGCCATGGCCACCGCAGCATGCTTCGTCACCGAATAAGGCGCGGAACCAACCTGAGCGAGCAGCCCGGCCGCAGACGCTGTACTGCAGATGTAGCCCTCGCCACGTTCAAGCATCGCCGGAATAACAGCCCGGGCTGCCACTACATGAGCGTGCACATTGATCTTCCAGATCAGGTCCCAATCCTCGTCCGGCACCTCCTCGCCACCGACAATGAGTATCCCGGCATTGGAGAACAGCAGGTCGATCTGTCCATGCTCCTGGGCCACGCCCTCAATGAATGCAGTCAGAGCCGAACTGTCAGAAACATCAACCTGATGTGCGCTCGCGGAACAGTTCAGCGAGCGAGCCACGTCGGCCGCCAGGTCACCATCCAGGTCGGCAACAGCGATGTGACGAGGGCTCTCATCAGCGAACCGACGACACAGTGCCTCGCCAATGCCTCTCGCAGCGCCTGTGACGATTATGACTCGGTTCTGAAGATCCATGCGCAAGAGCCTAGATCCGGTTCATTTTCCGCGGGGAATTGCCGATAGAAGTGTGTCCAAGGAAGGATGAAGCCAGTGCAACAGATTGCAGCCGGGGTCAA
>CAYUOD010000267.1:0-4461 GCA_964446225.1 uncultured Acidimicrobiales bacterium
CACATGAGCATTCTTGCTCAGGTGAGTGGCTCAGCGAAAGACGAATCTAGATCAGTAGGCCCACGAGTTCGGCCGATCCCATCGAAAGCTCGTAGATGCGTGCGATCGCATCTTGGGGATCACCGCCCGGTTCCAGATCCAGTGGCGCGCTCAGCGCGTGTATTTCGAACACGTAGGTATGCACTACGCCGTCGGGTGGTACGGGCGGAGCCCAGCCAATCTCGCCGAGGTAGTTGGCACTCTGCTTGATATCAGCTGGCAGCACTGAGGTCACGCCCGTCAAGCTCGGAGCTAGTCCCCACGCAACCCAGTGGGCAGCGGTGCTGTTGGCGGGATCAGTGACGACGATGGCGAGTTCCTGGGCACCCTCTGGCACGTTTTCCCAGGTCAGCTCGGGACTGAGGCCTTCGCCATCAGTGGTGAACTGCACTGGAAGTTCTTCGTAGTCGCCAAAGTCGGGACTGAACAGGGTGAGAGCGGTGGGGTCGAATTCTTCGGTCACCACAGGAGCCTCGACGACGAGCGCGGTAGTGGCGGTGACATCAGGCCGTGAGAGCACCCGACCATCAGATGAGCTACAGCCAGCGGCCACGAGGGCGACGACGATCAGTAGACGTGTGAGTGTGATGGACAACCGTTTCCTCGAATGTCGGGTGGTGTCAAGTTTCGCACGGTTCATGCGTGAGACTGGGTCGGTGCCACAAACGAGGAGCAAAAAGACCAGGTGGTATGCACATCTTTGGGGATCGCTGATTGGCAGCGATCCTGCTGCAGCGCGTCAGAGCATGAGTGCGCTGACCGTGGCTGCGCTGACCAGTGTCGCTGCCGGACTTACCCTGTCGGCCATAAAGGGGCGTCTTGAAGAGTTGCCTGGGATGCTGGTCATGGTACCTGCCGCAATAGCCATGCGGGGCAACATTTATGGAGCAATGGGGAATCGTCTCAGCACTGCCATCCATACAGGACGGTTCAATATCTCGCGCCGGGCTGACACAGTCGTAGGGCAGAACGTGCTTGCTGCGGGGGTCGTGACCCTAGCTACTTCAGTTGCCTTGGCGGTCATGGCAAAGCTGACAGCGGTGGCCTTTGGGCTCGCAAATACCATCTCGTTTGCCGAATTCATCACGATCTCGGTTGTTGGCGGAATTCTCTCGTCGGTGGTGCTGATGGCTGCGACGCTCGCGTTGGCTGGTTTGTCGACGCGCAGGAGTTGGGACCTGGACAATGTGCTTGCTCCGATTATGTCCGCTGCTGGCGACGTCATTACGTTGCCAGCGCTGTTCCTCGCAAGTGAACTTGTGGGCTGGAGCATCGCGAGTGAGATCATCGCGCTCGCGGCGGTCCTGGGTGTCGCGGTGAGCCTGAGGTGGGTGGTGAGAACAGATCTTGAGCTGCTACGCACAATTGTGCGGGAGTCGATTCCGATTCTGCTGTTGGCCGCGCTGCTTGGCGTGGTGGCCGGGCTCGTTATCGAGAAGCGATTTGCGGGTCTCAGCGAGTATCCCGTGCTGCTTATCCTGGTGCCAGCGTTTCTGGGTACCGGTGGCGCGATTGGTGGCATTCTCTCAAGCAAGCTGGCGACCAAACTTCACCTGGGTCTGGTGAGTCCGGCGTCATGGCCAGATGAGGCTGCCCGGGTCGACGTCGTGTCCGCTTTCCTGTTGGCGATGCCGATGTTCCTGGGTGTGGCGTTGCTCTCAAATGCTGCAGGTTCGTTAGTTGGGGCCGAGTCCCCGGGCTTCGCAGGTGTCGTGGCGGTGGCGCTGATGGGTGGCTTCCTCACGACGATTCTTGTCGTTGCGATTGGCTACTACGGCACGGTCGCGGCGTGGCGCTTCGGCGTTGACCCCGATACCTACGGCTTTCCGCTTGTGACGGCAAGCGTCGACCTGATTGGCGCGTACATGTTCGTTCTTTCCATCGTGGCGCTGGGATTGGTATGACAACGACTCGGCATCACCGACGCTTCCCTTCTAGGCTGGAGTGCAACGTATGAGTGATCACCCATGATCGACGAGAAGCCGCGAAACCTGAAGACGATGTTGGCCGACGCCAAGGACACGTCTGAGCTGATGGTGGACCTCGCCTACACGGCGCTCTTCTTTGACGACCGAGCTATGGCCGATGAGGTGGAGGATCTCGAGGTGAGGATGTCAGACCTCGTACATGACATGCGTTCAGTCTCGGTAATGGCCGTGCGTAATCCGCGCGAAGCACAGGGGATGTCCTCGGTACTTCAGCTCATCAGCGCGATCGAACGCATTGCCAACGATGCCGTGGACATTGCCCGGATCGTGACGCGTGATCTTGGTATTCCGATTGAGCTGGTCTCTGAGTTGGCGACCGCTGAGGAGATCAGCCACCGGGTCGTCGTCAGTGAGGGCTCGCACCTAGCCCGCCGCACACTGGCCGATGTGGAGCTGCCCGTTGCGGTTGGTCTGCGTGTTGTTGCTATTCATCGTGGAGACGAGTGGATGATTGATGTCGGGGGCGAGACGATTCTGGTACCGGGTGACGTACTTTTTCTGCGCGGAGCGCGCGCTGGCGTCGAGCGGCTGCGAGAACTTGTCGCCGCACCGATGTGGACACCGCCTCCTGCCCCCGATGCAACGGTCATCAGCGATCTGGATCGCGCGGTCGAGACCCTCGTAGAGATGAAGAACATTTCGGAGACCGCGGTCGGGCTCGCGTACTCGGCGCTGGTACTGCAGGATCTGGGACTGGCTGGTGAGGTCATCCATCTTGAGGATCGCCTCGACGCAATGCGTGATGCGCTGCAGATCTGGGTGTTGCGAGCCGGTGGCGAGAACGCGGATCCTTCGCCGTTGAGGGGTCTGCTTCAGCTCGCTCAGGCAGCCGAGGATATTGGCGACCAGGCCCAACAGATGGTCTGGTTAATCCAGAACTCTGAGGACCTGCATCCGATCATCGGGATTGCGCTCGGCGACGCCGAGGATGTCGTGGTGCGTTTCCCGGTGGCCGAAGGCTCCGAGGTGGATGGGCGCTCGCTGGCGCAGCTTCAGCTCGATATCGAGCCGGGCTTCGTGATTTTGGCGGTCAGACGCGGCGGCAGATATCTGTACCGGCCGCGGGGATTCGTGGTGCTACACGCCGACGACGAACTCATTGCCAGTGGGCCAGAAGAGGGAGCACAGCGGCTCGCGAGCCGCTGTGGTCAGCGCCTCGGAAGCGACGCCGAAGGGCTCGAACTAGATTTGGCTCCACGATGACGAGAACTGTTTACCGCGGCGCCCGTGTCCCTGGCGATATTGCAATCGCCGCTGGCAAGATCGTTGCCATTGGTGACGTGGCGGCTGAGCCAGGTGACGTGACCGTGAACGTCGCTGGAGACGTTATTACCGCAGGTTTCATCAATAGCCATCATCATCTCTACCAGTGGATGACACGCGGTCGGGCGGTGAACTGCAACCTCTTCGACTGGCTCACAACGCTGTATCCCATCTGGGGCAAGCTGACCCCCGAGGATGTTCACCTGGCCGCCAAGGTCGGGCTGGCCGAACTTGCTCTGAGTGGCTGCACAACCGTCTTCGACCATCACTATCTCGTGCCAAATGGCGATGACAGGGTGTTCGACGAGATCATCCGGGCAAACGAACTCGTTGGCACGCGATTGCATCTCAGTCGGGGCTCCATGGATCTTGGTGAGTCAGACGGTGGACTCCCTCCCGATCATGTCGTGGAGGATCGCGATCAGATTCTGGACTCGACGAAGTCGCTGGTCGACCGCACGGCGTCCAATGATCTTGTAGAGATCGTCATTGCGCCGTGCTCACCGTTCTCGGTGACAAAGGAGCTGATGGTGGAGAGCGCCGCGTTGGCGCGTTCTCTAGGTGTTCGTCTGCATACTCATCTGGCTGAGACCATTGAAGAGACCGCTGACTGCCTGGAGAGGTTCGGCATGCGGCCTGTGCAACTGCTTGATGAGTGGGGCTGGGTCGCGAATGACGTTTGGGTCGCCCACGGCATCCACTTCAACGATGCTGAGGTGACTCTTCTGGGCGAGCGCGGCATGGGTGTGGCGCACTGTCCGTCATCCAATGCCCGACTTGCCGCAGGCACGTGTCGAGTGAACGACCTTGAGGCGGCTGGGGTCGCCGTGGGACTTGGTGTAGACGGCGTCGCGTCCAACGAGGTTGGACGTTTGTTCCCTGAGCTCCGCCAAGCTACCTACGCGGCCAGATTGTTGGCAGGCGATCCTACGGTCTTTGGATCAGAGGACGCTTTGCGTCTCGCTACCCAGGGCGGAGCCCGCTGTTTGGGGCGTCCCGATCTCGGTGAGCTGAAGATTGGTGGTGCGGCCGATCTGGTGGTTTGGCCGGGGGATGATCTGGGAGATCTGCCGAATCCGTTGGACGGATTCGCGTTGGGTCCCGACCGGCGACCCAGGCATGTGCTCGTGGCAGGTCGCCCGATCGTGCAGGATGGTGAGGTGCAGGGGAT
>CAYUOD010000268.1:0-4449 GCA_964446225.1 uncultured Acidimicrobiales bacterium
AAAACGCACGGAGGCGTAGCTCCATTACGTCATGCGTAATGGAGCTACGCCTCCGAGAAAAGCAGCAAAATTAGCGGCGCTTGTTGCGACCCTTCAACCACTCCTTCAGAGGAGCGGAAGTGGACAGCTTCACCGAACGGCTCTTGCCAATCTTCACTGGCTCACCGGTCTGCGGATTGCGACCCATGCGTGGGGCGCGCTCAGACATGCTGAACGTTCCGAACTTCGGCCAAGCGACTTTCTCGCCAGCCTTGATCTGCTCGGCGGTGTGATCAAAAAATGCGCTCAGTACTGCTTCGGTCTCTTTCTTACCGACATCGGAGCGATCTGCAACTGCAGCAATCAACTCAGACTTTGTTGCCATTTTGTAGCCTCTCGAAATGTTGAAAACTTGCATCGATGTGCCATCGACAGATGTGTCACACAGATGCAGTCGCGACTTGCGACCGAGTAATGCTAGGCGCATCACGCGGAGGTGCGAACCACCCCCGGAAAATGAAGACCTAAGGTGGCGTGATGCAGTTCACTCTCATCCGACACGGGCAACCCGAGTGGCAACGCGACGGACGCAACGTTGACAACCCACGACTCACCGAGACCGGCCGCCAACAGGCCGAGATGACCGCCAGGAGCATCGCAGGCGAATCGTTCGACTACCTTCTCGTCTCCCCGCTACTTCGCGCCCAGCAGACCGCCGCCCCCATCGCCGCTGCACTGGACCTGGAACCAGACACCCTCCCGTGGCTCGCAGAAATCGCGATGCCAAAGTGGGACGGCACCACCGTCGACGTCATGGAGGTGTTCATGGCGGCAAGACTGCGACCGCCTGAAGAGCACTGGACTCCAATTGGAGATGGTGAAAGTTTCGCTGACTTCAGCAGCAGGGTCGGAGGCGGCCTCAGAAGCTATCTCTACAGCCATGGCGTAAGTCGCCTCCATGAGGACTACCCGATCTATTCCGACGTGTCGCCCGACATGAAGGTGCTCATCGTTGCGCACGCGGGCACAAACTCGGTCTTGGTGACCAGCCTTCTCGGCATACCGTCGATGCCGTGGGAGTGGGAACGGTTCCAGATGAACCACTCGTCAATCACCCGCCTTGTTCCGATCGGTCTGTCCGGGGGCCACGGGTTCGGGCTGCGCTCAGCAAGTGATACCGCTCACCTGCCCGAGGGTCTCCGCACTCGTTGAGGACCATAGACCCGAGTAATTCGCTCTCCGATTCCTTAAAGTGAAGGGAGAAGCTACTTAGCGAAGGATTGTGAGGTTCTCATGTCCGCCCAGAGATACATCGTCGGAGTCGACGGCTCTCCGAACTCGCTGCATGCACTCGAATGGACCGCGCAACTCGCCACGAGAACTGGTGCGGACATCATCGCGGTACATGCCTGGGAGTTCCCGTTTGCCGCGATGGTCCCCGCTCCGATCGGCATCGCAGTGCCACCCGCCGACGCCATAGCCGAGGCAAGTGAGAAGGCTCTCAGCGAGTCGATAAGCGACATCAAGCTTCACTATCCGGTGCAGATAGACGAATATGTCGCCGAAGGCATGCCCGCAACGGTGCTGCTCAACGTAGCGAAGAGCGAAGAAGCCGATCTGCTCGTCGTGGGCACCAGAGGTCGAAGCAGCGTGTCCCAGATTCTCTTCGGCAGCATCAGCCGACGCGTGGTGACTCATGCGGAGTGCCCCGTCGTGGTGCTCACATCCGAAGCCCCACTCGACCGACCTGACAGCGTCATGGTTGGCTTCGACGGCTCCCCGTGCGGCACCGCAGCATTGCGATGGGCCCTTGACCTGAACGTCCCGAATCTGGACGTCGTGTACGCCTGGCAGCTTCCGGTCGGCTTTGCCATGGAGGGCACGATCATGCCGGTCGATGACCTTGAGGACAGCGCCGAAAAGCATCTCGCCTCGTTGCTCCAGAAAACTTGTACCCCCGAGGAGTTGAGCCGTATCACCTCGCACGTGGTCGCAGGAGACGCAAGGTCCGTGCTCACGCAGCCCGATCTTGAACCCGGGTTGACCGTGATTGGTGAGCGAGGCCACGGGGGCTTCACCGGCGCAATCATCGGCTCGGTCACCACCTACGTGGCACTGCATTCGAAATCAGCGGTAGCGGTCATCCCAGCCGCCTACAGGGCGGACTAGACCAGAGCTGAGTTCACAAACGATCGCATCTCGACCCGGATCGGATAAGTCGACGACGGAACCAGCTGCGTGTACTGCATCGCCACGATCTCCTCCACGGGATCTATGTAGAAGCCAGTACTGGCCATGCCGCCCCAGAAGTACTCGCCCACACTCGACATAACCTGCGCTGCTGCGGGGTTCTGCACCACTGCGAAACCGAGTCCGAAGCCGATGCCTTCATAAGATGTCTCGCTGAATACAGGCTGACCCATCCCTGCCAGGTCCTTACCGTCGGGCAAATGGTTCTGCGTCATAAACTCCACGGTCTTGCGTCCGAGAATACGCACTCCATCCAGTTCGCCTCTGTTGAGCATCATGTGGCAAAAATGTAGGTAATCGCCGGCCGTACTGAGCAGCCCCCCACCGCCGGAGAGATACGTTGGCATACGGCTGTAGGCCGAGTTGGACCAATGATCGATCGCCATGAGGTCGCCGCCCGGCGCTGGAATGTAGCAGGTCGAAAGCCGCTCAATGCTCTCAGGTGGCACGAAGAATCCAGTGTCCACCATCCCCAGAGGACCGAGGATCCGGTCCTGCATGACCCGGTCAAGACTGTCGCCGGTGATGACCTCGATCACTCTCCCGAGCACATCGGTTGCGACCGAGTAGCTCCATTGCTCCCCCGGCGAGAACAGCAGTGGCAAGCCGGCGATGATGGCACATGCATCACCCAATTTGATCTGGGATGTGAGCGCGCCGACGTCGGCTGCCGCGTACATCTGGTCCACCGGGTGATGGTCGAGGAACGCGTACGTGAGGCCCGAAGTGTGCGTCATCAGGTCGCGGATCGTTATCTCGCGAGCTGGAAAGTCCGTCTTGTATGCACGTGTGTTCCCGCTGCGAAAGACCCGCGTGTCAGCGAATGCCGGGATGTACTTGGAGAGATCGTCACCAAGCTTGAGCAAGCCCTGCTCGTACAGCGACATGATGAGCACACTGGTAAGCGGCTTGGTCATCGAGTAGATGCGCCAGATGGTGTCTTCTTCGACCGGCCTCTGATCTTCCAGGTCACGGAAGCCAGCGGTATGCGAGTACACGACCTGTCCGCGCCGCGACACCACTGTGTGCATGCCGGCGAGCTTTCCGGCTTCCACGTAGCCATCGAAATGCCGGCCCATAGCCTCGAGCCGATCGGGCGAGAAGCCGTACTCAGAAGCGTCAGCAGTGATCATGCCGCGAGTCTAGGACTCGACTTTACTCCTCGAAGAACTCGTCGTCAGGGCTGCCCTCAGCGATCAAGCGAGCGGTAGCCTGCTCGACCTGACCCGCCGTAGGGTCATTGACAGGCTCTTCGTACTGGCCTGCGTACGTATCACTGTCGACCGCGCTGAACTCAACGGTTGCGCTGTCCACCTGATCGCCGTAATCGATGTCGGCTGCCAGCAGGGCCTCAGCCTGGATCGCCCTGTTCTCCTCGGTGAAGTCCTCATACAAGTTCGGTGCCTCAACACCCGACTCGGGACCAAGGTCCTTGTTGACGTCCTCGTTTTCCGCACGCGCCTTTTTCACGGCGTCAGTGACCACCTCGATCACTGTGGTCTCACCAACGTCCATATCGATGCCGTCGGTGGACCCCTTATTTGCACCACCAATGAGTCCGCCCCCTTCGACGTTGGGAGACTTACCCATAAACGGCCGGCCATAGAGAGCGTTACTTATGGTGTCCAGTATCCCGTCCTCAGCATCTTCGCCCTTGGCGTCAGTGGGCAACCCGTCGACGCCCGGCGCAGCAGGTGGCGCATCCGCTTCAACGCCACTGTCCTGGGCGATGTCATCATCGATCAGGTCATCGAACCGCTGTTGGTCGCGTGCCGCGTTGTCCGCCTTTACTTCAACAATAAGCTCTTCGAGCTTCTCCATCTTTAAATCGTCGGAATAGTCGTCATTGGCGATAATGTCCATCGCCCTTTTGCTCGCCTCAGGCGTCGTAAGGCCCGCCGACGCCAGCGCGTCAGCGCGCAGTGCATCGGCCTCTGCAGCAGTACCGGGTTGCGTTGTGACACCTCCGCCGCCGTAGTCGGCGGCGTCATTGCGACCGTCAAGACCTCCGACAGGACCTTCAGCGGTCAGCATGTCTTCCTCGGGCAGATCGTTGCTGAACTCAACACCGAGATCGCCAGAGACAATGTCTGCCGCGTCCGGCAGGGACAGGGCGTCGTCGCCTATCGCGCCCCGTCCGGTTGCCTGTTCTTCGATGTCGATGCCGGACGATACGCCGTCGAGCAGGGCTGGATCATCCAGCAGATCGCCCTTGGTCGG
>CAYUOD010000269.1:0-2561 GCA_964446225.1 uncultured Acidimicrobiales bacterium
AAGACGGACGCTTCAGTCCCATCTTTGATTCTGATGACACCATTACCTATGAGGCCGACACGATCATTCTCGCGATTGGTCAGGCGATTGATCTTGACTCGCTCGGGCCAGACGGCCCGAAGATAGGCCCGCGTCGAACCATCCAGGTTGATGACGACACATGTGAGACCTCGCTGGCCGACGTTTGGGCGGGCGGGGACGCCGCGAAGGGTCCACGTACCCTCATCGACGCCATCGCTGACGGGCGCCGGGCCGCTCGTGACATTCACGTCTCTTTCGGCGGAGACATCGAGTCGGAACGCCCTGGACGCATGGTGCGTCTTGAACAGTTCCACCGCCTTGAAGACGAGTACGACCGCGTATCGCGCGTGGCGGTGCCGACTCTGGCCACAGGCCGCCGTATGGGTCTAGCCGAGGTCGAGACCGGCTTCACTCCTGACCAGGCTCGCTGCGAAGCCAGTCGCTGTCTGCGCTGCTTCGCCAACATCCTGCTCGATGCAGAGCGCTGTGTGCTGTGCGCACTTTGTGTGGATGTATGCCCGATCGACGTCATCTCACTGGTGCCGTCCGAGGAGGTTGACGAGGAGTCCATCGGGGGCACTGCACTGCTGCTCGACGAAACCGCTTGCATTCGCTGCGGTCTCTGCATCGATCGTTGCCCGCCTGACGCGCTGTCAATGGGTGTTTATACCGGAATCGGAGTTCCACTATGGACGTGAAAGAGCAGGGTTCTGGCACTGCGGACAAGCTCAGACGAACACAAGTTGGCCGGTCGATCTTCCGGTCACCTGCTCGGGTAACGCCAAGGGACAGAGCCGCAAGCCATTGGGCCAGCTTCCTGCTTCATATATATCCCGTCAAGATGCGCAGGCGTGAGATCTCGTTCCGCTACTCGTGGTATCTGGGCGTGGTCTCCACCGTTCTTCTTGGCTCGCTTGTGGCCTCGGGCGTCTACCTGATGTTCTTCTACGTGCCGTCCCCGAACCAGGCCTACTCCGACATCACGACCCTGCAGACCGAGGTCACGTTCGGGCAATACATCCGCAATGTGCACCGCTGGTCCGCCCACTTCATGGTCCTGGCAGTGGCAGCCCACATGGCCCGTGTCTTCTTTCGCGGTGCCTACAAGGCTCCGCGCCAGTTCAACTGGGTGATCGGCGTGATGCTGCTTGTGATCACGCTGCTCATGTCCTTTACGGGCTATCTGTTGCCCTGGGATCAGCTTGCCTACTGGGCGGTCACTGTTGGAACCGAGATGGCCAGCTACGTGCCATTCGTGGGCGAGCCAGTGCGAGAAATGTTGCTGGGTGGACCCATCGTGGGTGCATCGACGCTTCTGCGTTTCTACGTCCTTCATGTAGCCGTGCTTCCCGGCGTGCTCATATTCGTGCTGATGGTCCATCTGTGGCGTTGGCGCAAAGACTCCATGCTTGACACCGAAAGGAGCGAGATCGATGGATGATCCCCAAGTGTCCGGTGGATCCCCGCAAACCAGTCCCGATGGTCGCCGTGTCCTGGGTGTGATGCCGGGGAAGCCTCTAGCGGGCGAGCGCAAGGATCCTGAAGAACAGGATCTCGTGATGGTGTGGCCGCACCTTCTTGTACGCCACGCCGTCGCCGCGATGATGACCCTCGTGGTGGTGCTTACGGTCTCGGTGATCTTCGATGCGCCGCTTCGTGAAGTTGCGAACCCTGCCGTCACCCCCAATCCGGAGAAGGCACCGTGGTACTTCGCCGCACTACAGGAACTGCTTTCGCTGTTTCACCCGCTGGTCGCGGGCGTACTGGTCCCGACCGGCATCATTCTGGGCCTCGTGGTGATGCCCTACATCGACACCAACCCGACGACGAAGCCGAGGCACCGCAAGGTTGCCGTGGCGACGTTTACCGCATTCATGGTGCTTTGGATCGTCTTGACGATAGTCGGCTTTGCCTTCCGCGGGCCGAACTGGTCATGGGTCTGGCCGTGGAATGAATGGCATGGAGAGCTATGAGCAAGGAAATGGATCGTCGATCGTTCTTCGGAAACGCCTGGAAGGTCGGTGCCGGTCTCATTGCGGCCGCCGGCGCATGGACGACCTGGGACATGTTGAAGCCGCTTGAAGCGGTCGGTTTCGGCGGCAAAGTGAGGACTATTGCACCTGCGGCCGTGCCAGAGGCAGGCGTCGTGGAGGTACCCGCTGCCAAGGCGTTTCTGGCCAGGATCGACGGCGAAGTCGTGGCCCTTTCGGAGAAATGTACGCACTTGGGCTGCCGCGTGCCGTTCTGTGAGTCTTCCAACCGTTTCGAGTGTCCGTGTCACGGTTCGGTCTACAACCGGGCTGGCGACCTGCAGTCGGGGCCTTCGCCTCGCGGACTCGACAGGCACCCGACCGAGATCGGTGAGGACGGACTGATCTATATCGATACAGGAAGCAAGATTGACGGGCCCCCGCCCGGCACAGAGACGGTGAATGAACCCAGCTCTGGTCCCTCTTGTGTGACTGAGGAAGAGTAAGCATGAGCTACGGCTACTCCACTGACCCTGAGATTGATCGATCTACGAACCGGGTGATGGCCCT
>CAYUOD010000269.1:2661-4441 GCA_964446225.1 uncultured Acidimicrobiales bacterium
TTTTTCATGACGTTCTATGTCTGGTTCAACCTGGCTCCGCTGGCCACGACAATGCGCAACGACCTGGATTGGCTCACCCAGGAACACATCAAGATTCTGTTGATTTCCAACGTGGCCCTGACGATTCCGGCACGGATCATCGTCGGTGCGCTGATCGACCGGTACGGCTCTCGAGTCGTCTTTTCCGGGCTCATGATCCTGATGGCGATTCCGGCTGTCGCGTTCGCGTTTGCCGACACCTTCACTCAGCAGATCATCTCAAGACTGGCGCTCGGTAGCGTCGGCGCTGGCTTTGTTATCGGCATCAAGATGGTGGCGCAATGGTTCCCGCCGAAGTATGTCGGCAGAGCCGAGGGGTTCTATGCCGGTTGGGGCAACTTTGGTTCGGCCTTTGCGGCCATGACGCTGCCTTGGTTCGCCATTACGTTCCTCGGCGACTGGTTTGGCCTGGGCGACAGCGCCTGGCGCTGGGCGATGGCGATCAATGGCGTGGTGCTGGCCGTCTACGGCGTCATGTACTACTTCCTGGTCCGAGACGTACCGGACGGGCGCACGCTCGTGAAGTCGAAGAAGACAGAGCCGATGCTGTGTTCGTCATATGGCGATCTGGCTCAGTATCTCGTCTGGTCTATTCCACTCGTCGGAGCATTGGCTGTTCTGGCCTGGCGGGTGAGCAGCGTCAAGGTAAATGACGAGGTCATCCTGGGTCAGTCAGGCCTCTACCTGATCTACGGCGTGCTCTTTGTCATCTACCTCGGCCATGCAGCCAAGACGCTGCGCGTCAACATCCCGTACATCCGAGCAGGTGTACCCGAGGACGAGAAATACCACTTCGGCAGCGTTGTAGCGCTCAACAGCACCTACTTCGCGAACTTCGGGGCTGAGCTGGCAGTGGTTTCCATGCTGCCTGCCTTCTTCGAAACGACCTTCAGCCCGTTGCAAAATAGTGCAGGCGCTCCACTCGTCACGGCAACCGTGGCTGGACTTGTTGCTTCCTCATTCGCCTTCGTAAACCTTGTGGCGAGGCCCTTGGGTGGCTATCTCTCCGACCACATGGCGAGCCGTAAGAGGACGATGCTGATGTACATCGCCGGGATCGTTGTGGGCTTCTTCCTGATGGGCTTCATCGCCAGATGGTCACCAGGAGTCGACGAGGACGGCCTGCGCAACATCGTGCCGATGTTGGGTGGCGTGGCGTGGCTCGTCGCGGCGGTGCTGATCACCATCTTCGCCTCGGTCTTCGTCCAGGGCGCCGAGGGAGCAACCTTCGCCATCATTCCGATGGTGAACAAGCGGATGACAGGTCAGATTGCTGGAATGGCTGGCGCCTACGGCAACGTCGGCGCTGTCATCTACCTGGTGATCTTCTCGCTCGTGGATGCGAAGTCCTTCTTCTACATCCTTTCCGCCGGCGCTGCCGTCAGTTTCCTCATCACCTACCTCATGTTGCAAGAACCCGAGGGAGCCTTCGCCGAGGATTTCGATGAGCCCGATGAAGCTGTGCCAACCACCGAATCGCCTGCGCCTGTTTAGGCCCGGGACCATGCCTTACTTAACGGAAGAGAGACCCAATGGCTGACATCAGCGAGTGGGATGTCGAAGACGAGGATTTCTGGGAGGAAACCGGGAAACACGTCGCACGTCGAAACCTTTGGATCTCGATCCCGAGCCTGCTAGTCGGGTTCGCGGTCTGGCTCTACTGGAGCATTATCACCGTCCAGATGATCAATCTGGGGTTCCCGTTTGAGCAGTCGGAGTTGTTCACGCTTGCAGCGATCGC
>CAYUOD010000270.1:0-4436 GCA_964446225.1 uncultured Acidimicrobiales bacterium
TTTGCGAGACCCTTGGCGAACACCGCATCGAGTTCTTCGTTGCCAGTGGCAGGTATTGGTTCATTGGCGTGGGCCATGAGCGTTGCAACGAGGTCGGGCCCGCTGAATGGAGGACTGCCGTTGAGCGCGTGCCAGGCAGTACACGCGAGCGAGTACACGTCAGCCCTCCGGTCGATCTCACCGCCGCTCGCCTGCTCGGGCGCCATGTAGTCGGCGGTCCCGATTGAGCCTGTTGTGTACCGTCCGATGTCTCGTGTAGTGGCTGCGATACCGAAGTCGGCAAGCCACACTGTGTTGGGTCCGAGCAAGATGTTCGACGGCTTTACGTCACGATGAACGAGGTCGCGCTCGTGGGCATGATCCAGGGCCGCTGCAACTGGCCGCAGCAGGGCGACGACTTCATTGAGCCCAAGCGGTGGTCCATGTTCGAGACGCTCCTCGAGGGTTTGCCCAGCAACGAGGCGCATCGCGAGGTAGACAATGCCGTCATCTTCGCCAGCTTCGTAGACCGGCACGATGTTGGGATGATCAAGCGCTGCTGCAGCCCGGCCCTCGCGTTCGAATCTCCGTGCCGCATCTGGGTTGCGCGCGAGATGAGGGTCAAGCACTTTGATCGCGACCTCTCGATCCAGGCGGATCTGCCTGGCCCGCCACACGCTGGCGTACGCCCCAGCCCCGATGGGCTCGATCAGTTCAAAGCCACCGATTCGGCGCCCAGCCAGGTTATCTGTGGCCATGTGGCGATCGTACCCGGTCTTTGGGCCGGGGAACCGTTCGATCGTGTCAGCGAGTGACTACCCTCAGAATGTGAAGTATCCACTGGTTCTGACTCGGCGACCGCGTCAGTCGACTGGTTTGGTGCGTACAAGGTTGCTGGATATGGCCGGCTCCCACGATGTCGTCGTGCTCGTTGGCCCCGCTGGTTCGGGTAAGTCCACACTGGCGGGACAGATTACCGACGCGGATTCTGGGCGCACGATCTGGCTGCGCGTGGCGCTCGGGGCAGATACCGCGGCCGACCTACAGGGCCTCGCGCTGCAAGCCGCTGGCATTGAGGGCGAGGCGTCAAATGATCCCGTTGCCCAGACCGAGTCGTTGCTTGAACTCCTCGAGTCGGAGCCGACCACGCTGGTCATCGACGACTACCACCTGGCTGAGGGGCTGAGCTGTGATCCTCTTCTCGCTGAGGTTGCCCAGTTTGTGCCGTCCAAGTCGCGGCTCGTCGTTGTGTCGCGGACTCGTCCTACTGGACTTATAGGACGCGCTGGGTCAGGCCTGGTTCAGGTCATCGATGCCAGGGAGTTGGCGTTCACCAGCTCTGAGACTGAGGAGTTGCTCGGTGACCGTGCTGGCGAGTGGCAGCAGGCCAGCGGAGGATGGGCTGCGGCAGTCGGTCTGGCTTCGGAGTCCGGGTCGAGTTCGGGGGCATTCGAGGACCTCGTTCGTCATGTCTTCGTCGAAGATCTGATTCCTGAGCTCTCTTCTACGGTCGAGTTCCTGGCCATCGCTCCGTATCTGGACGAGGCGACGGTGGCTGGGATCGAGGGCGTGAGCCCGGCATCTCTGCAGCGCCTGGCGCAGTACTCGGCCCTCGTGTCCGAGTCGGACGGTTCTTGGAGTTTCAACGAAGTCGTGGGTGAGATCCTGCGTCGTGATATCCCAACGGACACTGCAAAGCTGGCGGCCCTGCGGCTTGGCCGAGCGCTGGCCGAAGACGATCCGGTGGCCGCGGTGGACCTGCTGTTGAGGTACGAGGCCTATGAGCAGGCTGTGGACGTTATTGCCAAGCGCTTGGGCCATGTTGGAATGGATCGAGCGGTGCGTTGGGTGTACCAGCTTCCTGCTGAACTCAGACATCAGCTTCCCCCTGTGCTCACAGGTGCAAGGGCGACAGTGGACCTGGACCTCGCATTCGTGGAGGCCGAGCGGCGCGTCGAAGAGGCGCAGACGCCTCAGCAACGCACTCACGCCCTGTTCGGACTCGGTTCGGTCTACGCGGGACGCGGCGAGCTGCCGCAGGCCGCCGACGTGCTTGAGTCCTCGGTGCGCGGAGTGCATGACGATCCCGCGCTCGCGGCTCGCATGAGTACCGAGTTGGCCAGGGTCCGCTGGTTGAGCGGCGATCGCACTGGAACTCGAGCTGCCCTCGCTGCCGGCGATCAGTCGCCAACCGCCTTCTGGCTGAGAGGCATGCTTGCCCTCGTCGACCAGGACGCTGCTCAGATGGTCGCGCTTGGCGAAGAGGCAATCGTGTTGGGCGAAACGTTTGCCGCAGTTGGCGGCTCGTTGCTTGCGCTCGGCACCGCGTTGCACGGCGATCCGGAGTCGGCGATCCCGGCTCTTGATGTCAGCTACAGCGAAGCACTGACTGCCGGCGGGCAGGAACTTGGCCGCGCGGCTCTCGCAAATGCCCTTGTGTTGATCGCTGCCGGTCGAGCTGAAGAGATTGCGCCGCTGCTCGATCAGCTTGAACGCCAGGTTGGGCGCAGAGACATGTCCTACAGAGCATTCGCGGCATGCCTGCGGCGCGCTGCGCAGCTTGAGGGCAACGAACCAGAGCGCGCTGAGCGGCGGGTGCGTGACTTTCGTGCGCTTGGTTATCAAGAACCCCAGAGGATTGTTGACACGTTCCTAGCGACAACCTCTGCAGACAGCCCAATCAAGGCTGAGGGTCTTGTCGTACATTTCATCGGAGCGTTTTCCGTAACCGTCGATGGTCAAACACTTGATGCAAACGCGTGGCGTACAAACAAGGCCAAGGAGGTGCTCGCGTTGCTTGCATGGCAGGCCCCCGGTGGTCTCCGCCGAGAGCAGGCCATCGAGTATGTCTGGCCGAGTCAAGATCCCGACAAGGGCAGAACGCGGCTGCGCACGGCTTTGAGCGAGATTCGTCGTGTGCTCGAACCCGATCGCGTGACTGGTCAGGCCTCGCGGTTTGTGCAGGCGCAGGGCGACAGGGTTGGAGTCGTGGGCTGCTCAGATGTCTCGCTGGCTATCGCAAAAGCGGACCATCACGAAATATTTCGTGACTTGGCTGACGGACTCGGTGCGGATATTCCCGATGCCGACTGGACGTCGGAACTTCGACAGCAGATCCAACGCCAGCTGGCTGAAGCCGCCGACCGGGTGGCCTCTGATGATCGGGCTGACGATGTTGTGGCGGCTCTTCGCGTGCTTATCGAACTGGAGCCGTGGCAGCGCTCCCATGTGGACCAACTGGTCGACACGCTCACACGAGCGGGCGATGAAGCAGGCGCCAAAGCGGCGGAACGAAAGTGGTTCGAGGATGACGAGTTCGACGCGCAATAGCCAACGAGGTTGGCCGCTGGCGGCGGAGGGGGTTAAATAGGGTTGACCATTGGGGGGATACCACATGGCAATTAGGGCGCGGATTCAGCTCGCAGGCCTCACATTTGCGTCTGCGTTGCTCATGCTGTCCGGCATTCTCGTCGGCCCGGCATTTGCCGGAAGCCATTCGGTTTCGGTGAGCCCGGGCTCTGCACCGCCAGGCGGTTCAGTGAGTTTCAGCGGCTCGGGCTTCTTGCCAGGTGAGGTGATCACCGTCGAGTTCGGTGGCTCGGTTCTTGCTGTCGCAACCGCCGATGCAGTTGGAAGTTGGGCCGCAGGCGGAACCATTCCGCCAGATATTCCGGCTGGCTCTCACCCCATGGACTTCAACGGGAGTCTCGGTAATTCAGCGGGACGGGAATACACCGTGACCGCACCACCCGCCACCACCACGACAGCGCCGGTGACCACGACAACGGCTCCGACCACCACGACAACGACCACTGCGGTCGTCACAACCACCACAACAACTGCTCCGCCCCCGACGACTTCGGCATCAACGTCAAGACCCACTCCGACGCAAGCAACCTCGGTCTCACAGAGCACGGTGAGAGCAAACTCGGCCGACGACTCAGCCTCAGACTCAGCGAGCACGAGTTCGGAGGAGTCTCAGGACAGCGAAGTCACTGCCACGAGCACCGACGACCTGTCGGCACAGTCCACGCCTAAGCCAGAGACGAGCGAGTCCCAAACCGGTACTACGGGCGACGAGTTGTCAGCGAGCAGCACACCCGACGACGGCGAGCAGGAATCTGCTCAGGAGCAGAGTGCCGCAGGCGAAGACAGCAGTTCGAGCACTGCGGCGGGCGCGGCTCGTTCGGTCCTACTGGGGCTGCTTACCCTTGGTCTGCTTGGCGGTGCCGGTTGGCTTGTGTTTGTTGCGTTGAAGACCTGACCCGCTGACGAAGGCCCCGGCCCAGATCGGTTCACGTCCCGTTCACGGTCACAGTCGATCCTGATGTCAGAGCCAATCACAGTGATTGGCCCACTCAGGAGGGTTTCAAATGGGAATCAACGCACAGCCAACACGCTCAATTTTCGCAGCAGTAGCCCTCACGGTCATCGTGGCGGCTCTGTTCTTGTCTTCG